>CAZSZT010000077.1:0-4417 GCA_964611175.1 uncultured Bacteriovoracaceae bacterium | reverse complement strand
ACGGTAAGGCACTTGTGATCAGCAAATCTTCGCCTTCCCCAATCCAGTCGACTTCATTCAGTCCAAGCGTTATAGCCTCCCAAGCCTTTGCGTCCGGAAATCCCAGTCCTTTGAAATATTCGGGTTGGCTCGGCCAGGTCACGAAATTTTCGACCAGAATTCGATTGTTTTCGATTTCGACCTTAAGGGCTTTTAAGCGGCGAGTTCCGAGATCCAAAATAATCCATTTCATGGGGTGATTCTCCATAGGACAATGGGAGCTTGAACCGTTCCAGTTGCCGCGTTGCGCGATACAATGGTTTCCAGTTGGAGTTCTGTATGATGAACAGCCGAAGTCGTTATAATTTTAAAGGCATCCGAAGTCCCCCGCACAAGCCCCAGACGAATTTTATCCCCATCGAGTTCAAAAAGTTCCTTCAACAATCTTTCGGCATTTTCGTCCGTATAGACTGTTTCATTTTTGGTTCGATCCTCTAAGAATTCCGTCGCCAGTTCTTCGGGATTCGAGACATTCTTAAGGAGAGATTGAAAAACAGCTTTTCCCACGGTATTTAAATTAATTTTAGCTGGCTTTGTGCGATTGACAATATAAACAGCGGACACCAGAGGCTCTAGATATTCAAAAAGCTCGTCGTCCATACTCGGAATAAGTTTGAGTTCATCGACGACGTTATAGGGACGATTTTTAGGTCTATAATCCAATTGCGAGGCGGAGTACGCTAGATCTTCGCTAGTCCGGGTTTCTTCCTCTTCCTGATTACGATCCGCATAATCTCGCATTTGCCTTACCAGGGTTTCCGGCTCCATTCGGCGATCATGAAGGCTTTGCAAAAAGTCAACATTCGGCGTCAAAAGAGCCACGAAACTTTCAAAAACATTTCGGCTCGGTTCATCGAGATCGTTTAAATTAAGGAGAGCCGAAAGGTCGGAAGCCTGGCTCACCGCTTGGCCCGGAAAATCGGAAAAGAATTCCTCACATTTTTTATAAATATCTTCGTCTAAAGTTGGAACCTGACTTCCTGTTAATTCCTCCGTTTTCTCTTGAACGAGTTCGACGGGAACGGGAAAGGGAACGGGAGATGCCCAGAACTCCGAAAGGGTATCACTTGTTTCTCCTTTCTTGAGTTGTTTATCGATGGACTGGTCAAAGATAAGAAAGAAGCGGGATAAATGGACCGCGGATCGAGCGAGATAAAGGGCTTGAAGTCGATCATAAGAATTTCGAACCCGATTGGCTTGAGAGGAGGTGGCTTGAAGGAGTTCTTTCATGAGTAGAGACAGAATAATAATAGCCGTCAAAAGAATAAAAAGGGCGATTCCATTTCTGGGAACTTTTCTTCGAGATTTCATCGGCTATCCATTTCGTTAAGAATCATGACGGAGGTTTCATATCGCATGGCTCGTTTATTCCATTCGTTTTTCGGCCAATCGGGATTCACGAGAGTCATCATGATTTTCACGGCTTTCGGAAAAAAAGAATTCGTTGCCGCGTCTGCAGTGTCCCATTTTTCAATCCATCGATCATTTCGGGAATCATAAAATTCATACTTCAACTCGGTAATTCCACCGGCAAGATTTTGTCGTCGCTGGTTACGGAGTGAAGTAAGTTCGTGGAGCCCGACTTCGGCTCGCACGAGTTCCATGCTTCCGTCTTCATTTTTTTTTAGCTCATAGAGAGCGGCCTTTAACCCAGGCGTTCGGCTTTGAATCAGGGTTTTGATCGGTGAATCTAAAAAACTAAAGGAAAGGGTGGGGCCCAATCCTGTTTCCGATGATTTGAAGAACGACGGACTTCCCTGAACACGCTCGTTGAAGGCCATTTGGAGATCTCGTTGAAGGCGATCGAGAGCGACGGATGCCGACAAGGTTGTCCTTTGTCTCAGTTTCACTCGTTCATGAATGCGATTCGTTTCTCTCATTGTACTGGCGATGCCCAAGGTAATAATGGCAAAGAGAACCAAGGAGGCTAGAACCTCAAGGAGAGTGAAGCCGCCACGGCAGGGCCTAGATTTTTGGAAGATCTTCAAAGCGTACATAGAGTTGAGTTAGGTTAAGCTCTCGCTTTTGGCCCCCTTCTTCCCAGTAAATGGTAACTTTAATTTTTCGGACGGCTTGTTCAAAAACCTTTTGTGCCAGAGATACGAATGCATCTTGTCCCGAGGTCTCTGATTCTTGATTTTCTTCGGGGGTTGAAGCTCCGGGCATGAAACAGCCGAGATCAACGGTCTCAATCTTTCGAACCCAGGTAAACATTTTCAATCGCTCATCCTTGAATTCCCCTTTTTCCTCTTCCAGGAAATTTTGAAAGGATTTTCTTTTGAGCTGGAGTTCGATATCATTCATTTGCATTTGCGCGAGGCCCATGGCCTGAGTCATTGTCTCCGAGCGAACAACCATTTTTACCGCGCTCGATTGTCCTTGGTGAAAACCAAGGAGGGCCACCGCTAAAATTCCAAGGGCAAATAAAATCTCAACGAGTGTGAAACCGCGTTGATTCATCCATACAATCTAACTGAATTCGATCGGTACGACGAGCCGTATCAATGGGCTTTCGTTTTCTCTTTCCATTCTGAAGCCGATACTTCTCCCACTTCGACTCGCACAAGGCCTTGCAGCGGGTCGGTAATCAGTGAAACCAGCCGTCCATCATCGCTTTCAAGGACGATCAAGGTTTCATCCATTTCCCCAGAGGGATAAAAAAAGATAAACCATTTTTCCAACTGATTTTGATCTTCTTCGGGGACTTTAACATTTTTCACGGATTTTACCGTGATGGCGGACGGCAAAGAATTCTGAGAAATGGCTTGAAAACTTCCGCGATCGAGTCGGCTTAAGTTGGCTCGATCTTCCGTACTTAGCTTCTCCAAAACTTCCTGAGTTCTTTTCCATTCTTCGAAGGCTTTTTCGTCCTCTTCGCTTGGTTTTGGCTTGGGCAACAGAAATTCCTGAACAAGATATGTTTGCCGATCTTCTTGAAAAGCAAGGCGGTGAATCTTTCCCGTTTGAAGACTTTTATTATAAAGACCTTGAATGTCTCGCGTTAGTTCGTAAGAGGCCGTCCGAATTTTATTTCCCCGATTCGTTGTGTAAAGGACCGCCACAGAAAAAACAATAGCCAATAAACTAATGACAGCAATAATTTCAAAGAGACTAAAGGCAGCAGTAAACGGTGAGCGACGATTCAATTATTCCCAGCTCTTAATATCGTCTTCCGTTCCCGGCTGGCCATCCGGTCCAGGAGAAGAAAGATCATAAGACCCAGGATTTGCTTGGCCGGGGTAAACGTAAATATAGTCGTTTTCCCAAGGATCCTTTGGAATGGCATTTTTTTTAAAATAACCTTCCGAATCATAATTCTTGCAGGTTTTTCCAATGGTTGGGGGATTCAAAAGAGCATCGAGCCCTTGTTCGGTTGAGGGAAGAAAGCCGCAGTCTAAATTGAAGGAATTTAAACTTTGTTCAATTCCATTAAGTTCCACTTCGGTGGCCTTCATCTTTCCTTTCTTAACCATTTGAAAGATTTGAGGAGCAGCAACTCCGACAACAATCGCAAGAATCGTAATAACAGCTAAGAGCTCAACAAGAGTAAAACCTTTACGGTAGGATCGACGACGCATGGGGGGATCATGACAGATGATGATCCCTATCGTCAATAGGGGCGGAATACTAGAGAGCCGCGTTATTGATTTGGAGCATCGGAAGAACCACCGACAGGACAATAATTAAGACCATCCCGGCAAGAAGCATAATCATAATAGGTTCTAGAAGCGCTGTAAAATTCTGCACACGAGCGTTGACTTGATATTCGTAGTGTTCGGAAACTTTTTCCAGCATGGCTTCAAGTTCTCCGGTTTTTTCTCCCACAGAGATCATATGGGTCACAAGTGGGGGAAATTGCTGACTACGACGAAGAGGATCGGAGATATTCGCCCCTTCCGTCAGATCAGAAGAAGCTTGTTCAATGGCCTTTTGAATGGTTTGATTTCCAACAACATTTTTAACCACTCTTAAGCCGACGAGCAATGGGATTCCGCTTTTCAAGAGAGTGCTGAGTGTTTTTGTAAATCGAGAAACGGCAATCATCCTTACCAGGTCGCCAAAAATGGGAAGCCGAAGTTTGAGACGGTCCCAGTTTGTTTTTCCGGATGGAGATTTCAGGTATCGACGCAAAAGTTCGGCAGCCATGAAGACCGCCACGACAACGGCCCACCAATAAGAAACCAAGACTCGAGAAATCACGAGCATGACTTGCGTAATCAAGGGGAGCGTTTGTTTTGAATCTGTAAAAATCGATTCGATTTGCGGAATGACCGTTGTAAAAATGATCAGAATCGCCGCCATTCCAACGACCACCATGAGGATCGGGTAAATTAAAGCGCTTCCAATTTTTTTCTTGAGGCGATCTTGATACTCTAAA
>CAZSZT010000076.1:0-7224 GCA_964611175.1 uncultured Bacteriovoracaceae bacterium | reverse complement strand
AGGAATGTTTATGGTGGTGGGATTATTGAGTGCGTGTGTGCCAAGATCCGAATATGGCCAGCTTGAGAAGAAATTGGATCAAAGTCTTTCAGAAAAGGAAAAGGCAGAGAAAGAGGCGACCACGCTAGCAAGGAGGTTGAATGAATCGCGAGCAAATCTTCAGGCCATTGAAGATCAGAAAGCGACTCAAACAAGTCTGATCGATTCATTGAGAAAAGAAGTCGTGGAGGGAAATATTAAGATTACGCGGATGATGGATCGAATTACGGTAAATGTTTTGGATAAAGTTCTTTTTGATTCGGGTGAAGCAGAAATTAAACCCTCAGGTCGAGAGGCTCTTGATCGGGTGTCTGAAGTTTTGCGAAAGACGGTCGATAAGGACATTCTTATTTATGGTCATACCGACAATGTTCCTATTGGTCCTAGTCTACAAGATAAGTTTTTATCGAACTGGGAGCTCTCGACGGCACGTGCAACTTCAGTCGTTCGCTACTTAGCCGAGAACCATGTGCCACAGGAAAAAATGTTGGCCGCCGGGCAATCTCAATTTCAACCCGTTGCCCCGAATGAGACACCCGAAGGGCGTCAGCAGAATAGAAGGATTGAGATTGTTCTCATTCCTCGCGAAATAACCAAGACAGCTCCGTAATCATCTTTTATCCTCGGAGGGAATGCCTAAGGTTTTGAAAAACTCGCAGCTTTATTATGGCCGGAATGTTTTAAAGGAGGCTTTGAAGGCCAAGGCTTCCATCACGACGATCTTTGTCGAAACAAAGTCGGCTTACGATTTTGTTTTAGGTCTGCCGGGTGTTGGAAAATCCTCGATTCAGTTTGAGGAGGGGATTCCGAAGCAGTTAAAGGGGGAAGTTCATCAAGGAGTTGCCTTTAGGGCCAAGCATGATTTTTACAAGCCTTATTCGATCGAGGAAGTAAGAAAATATTCGTTCGTCATTTTATGTAATCATATCGATGATATTTATAATCTAGGTTCTATTGCGCGTTGTGCAGCCGGATTTGGAGCTGACTTAATCATTCATGAAAATGTAAAAAGTTGTTCTGTGACGGCAGCAGCTGTTAAATCGTCGGCCGGTTGTGCATTTCGACTTTCATTTATGAAAGTTCCAGAGCTGCTTTCCGTTTCAAAATCGATAAAAAAAAATGGATTTTCGGTTGTTGCGCTTGATTTGGGAGCTGGAGCAATCGATCTTTATGAGTGGGAGCCTTCATCGAAAGTGGCTCTCATTTTAGGATCGGAACAAAATGGGGTGGGCCCTGAGTTGTTGGATCTCTGTGACCAGCGGATTAGAATCTCCATGAAATCCGGGATGGATTCTCTTAACGTTAGTCACGCAGCCTCTATTGCCATGAGTTGGGTGCAGCGTTTTTCTTCGCCAGCGAAAATTACTGGGCTTTAGATCATCTAGTCATGTCTTTGTTATACGTATATTCTTAATCCATGCGGTTCCGCCGATTATCTCTCGTGAGTTTTTTATTTGGAAAACGTCCTTCGATAACTCTTATAAGGATAGCGGCGCTCATTCTTTTTGGCGCCATTTTCTTTAAGACTATCTTAATTCCCACCCGGGTTAAGACGGGGGCTATGGAACCGACGATTTCGAAGGGCTCTTTGATTTGGATCTCTCCGTTTCTTTATAAGATTAACGAGCCCCAACCTGGAGATGCTGTTGCCATACAACTTGCGGGAAGTTCGATTGTTTTTATTTCTAGGATTTTGGCGGGGCCTGGTGACCGTTTCGAGGTAAATGACGGGCAAATTTACGTGAATCGAATTCCTTATCCTGAGGGACAATTTCGGATGGGAGAACTTGTTGTCGCCGATCGCTATAAAGAAATTACGTTAGGGCCGTCCGAATATTTCATTGTTGGGGATAATCGAGAGCGGAATATGGAATTGCTACATTCTGAAGGCGCTTTCGGCCGTGTCTATCGTGAGAAAATATTAGGAAGAATTTTGGAATGAAGCAAATCTTTGTTGGAGTTCTTATTTGTGGAGCCGTGTTTTTCATGATTTTATGGCTTTTCGGTTTTTTTGTTTCTGAAGAAGAAAAGATAAAAAGCAGGCTTTCGGAAGTTGCTCAGGCGCTGCGTATTGAATCTCGACAAAATCCTATTGTATTCGCCGCTCAGGTTAATGCCATGGAAAAGCTTTTTGATCCTGAGATGCTCGTGAAGGTGAAAGTAGGGCATTATCCAGAAGCCCACCTCGCCTCATGGAATGAGCTAAAGGAAAAAATGATTTATGCACGCGGATTTCTTGAATTTCTTAATCTTGAATTTAAAGATTCATCGATCAAGATTTTAGATTCGACGGCAGATGTTCATCTAACGATCGTTATTGAAGGCAAGGCAAAGCAAGGCCAGGAAAAGTTTTTAGAAGCTTCGGAAGCTCGAATTTTGATGAACAAATCGAAGGAAAATGGATGGCAAATGAAGAGCTTAGAAAATATCGAAACCGTTCGGTTTCGCTAGAGCTACTAGCTTTTTAGGTTTTGTCTCATACTTCTATACTTTTCACTTTGAAGGTCTTTGATTTCATTTTCTATCGTGGTCAACGGGTAGTCGAATTCCTGAAGAACTCGCGCTAGAATTTCGATGCTCATTTCATATTCTCCAATCACTAAATCTGAAATACCGATCTTCTCTAAGGATTCGGCCTCCTGAATATAATGACATCTCGCTAAAATTTTAAGATTTGGAAAATTCTGCCGAATCTTGGTCGCAATACGTTTAATCGAATGACTATCATTGATCGCGATGACCACCATTCGAGAGTTTTCAATTTTCGCTCTCTCTAAAAGTTCAAAATGAGAGGCGTCTCCAAATTCAATCGGCATACTACGCCGACGTCCTAAGTGATAAAGATTATGATTCATTTCGATCACCGTGAAAGGGACGCCAATTTTTTTGAGAATGGCTGCTAAGGTCTGGCCATTGTGACCATATCCGATAACAACGACGTGATTTTTTAGTTCTGGCACGATGGGCCTCGTTGTTGAATCCTTCTCCTGTCGGCGTTTTCTTTGAAGTTTTCCAAAAAAATCAAATCGTCCTAAAACAGGTGCAATCTTGGGAGCGCCTCTAACAAATAAAGGTGTTAAAGCCATCAGAACAAGAGTGGCGGAAAGGAGAATTTGGCTATGATCGAGAGTGATTAAATTGTGTCGCCTCGCTTCATTCGATAGAACAAACGAAAATTCTCCGATTTGAGCGAGAATCATTCCCACAAGCGCAGCTAACCGACTGGGATAACCCAAAATGCTGGCAATAGTCGCGGTGACTCCAAATTTAAGAATAAAAACAGCGGTTACAACAAACAGAATAAGTCCTAAGTGATTGAAGAAAAACCGAAAGTCTAAAAGCATTCCAATCGAAACAAAGAAAACCGCCATGAAAAGATCTCGAAAAGGAATAATATCGGCAACGGCCTGATGCCCATATTCCGATTCTGAAATGACAACACCCGCGATGAAGGCACCTAACGCAAGGGATAGTCCAAGTTGAGCTGTTAAAAAGGCGAAACCTGTACTTAAAAGAACAACAACGATTAGAAAAAGTTCTCTAATTTGAGTTCGGGCAACGAGACGTAAAGTTGTTGGCACAACAAATTTTGCGCCCAGAAAAACAGATAAAATGAGAGCAAGAGCTTTGAGAAGAATCACTTTTAAATTTTCAGGATCTGCAAGCTCGAAACTTTGCCCGCTATTAAGAAGGGGAAGAAGGGCCATGAGTGGAATAATCCAAAGATCCTGAAATAATAAAACAGCAACGCTCACCTGGCCGTGAGGGGTGGCGATATCTCGACGTTGATGAAGGACCTTGAGAACAACCGCTGTCGAAGAAAGGCTTAAAATCGACCCCCAAACAAAAGATGTTGTCCATCCAAAACCCGCACCGTATCCCAAAAAGGTGATCATCAAGGTTGTAAAAATGCATTGAAGAAAACCGACTCCAAAGAAAGCTCTCTGCATACTTCGGATACTTTTCAATGAAAACTCCACGCCGAGTGAAAACAAAAGAAGGACGATTCCTAGCTCGGCGAGTTCATTTACTTCTTCAAGGTTGTGTATCCATCCAAAACCATAAGGACCCACAATGGCTCCACTCAAAAGAAAGCCCGCGAGTGCTGGCTGACGGAGGAAATGAAACAACGCGACAACCACTGTCGAAACCGCAAAAATGATTAAAAGATCTTGGAGGGAAGGGGTAAAGACTTCCATAGTAAGGTTTATAGTTTATTGAATTATGAGTTCGTATGGAATGAAAATAGGGTGCTTAGTTTTGATTTATGCCATTCAATTGCTTTGGCTATTGATTCAATTGCCTCAAAACACTCGTTATTTTAGTTGGGCGATGTATCACGGTTGGTATGTCTACTCCTTTTCCGTTAAGGTTAATTCAGAACCTCTATCTAAAGAAAGTTTTCGTAAGCGTTATGGATTTTCCATGACCGGAAGCGAAGGTCGATCCATTTTTCATAAAGTAAATATCATTAAAGCTTACGAAGATAATTACGAAAATTCAGATCGAGTAGAAGTGAGATGTGATTATCAAGAAAATGGGATTCCCCAATCTCTCTTTTTGGAATTTATTCCATGAGTCTCTCGCGCTTTCATCCCTTTCGGACAAAATTGGAAGGACTTTCTCCCGAACTTGTCACGATTGGAAAATTCTTAGTTCTTTACTGTGTTTTCAATCGGCTTTTTAGCGGGTTTGGAAAAATTTATATAAGCTTTCTGCCTTGGATTAATAAATGGTCGGCTCTTTATGATCTTCAAGCGTATGATTTTCAACTTCGGCTCATTTGGAACATTCTTTTCATAATCTTTTCTACATTTATAGTTTTTAATTTCCGATTCCGGTTTGCGGCCTTTTGTTTAAGTCTTATGCTCTTTTTCGGAATTTTGTTTTCTCAGTTAAATTATTCCAATAATGCTGTCTTCGCGGCAATGATATTTCTGATCATTTCTTTGTCGCCTGAGCATTTTGGGCCTTGGGCTATTCGATTTCAGCTTGGCCTCATTTATTTTGGAGCCATGCTTGACAAGCTCTTGTCATCTGCTTGGCGCGATGGAAGCTTTTTTCTGTCGTGGAAAGAAAATTCGATTTGGGTTGAAGGGTTTTCTCCTCTTGTTTCGGCCGAAAGCTTGGCCCTCATTTATTCTTGGGGGGCCATCGTGGTGGAAGGTTTTTTAAGTCTCGGAAGTCTTATTCCCCCACTTTCATATGGGGTGATGAGTGTTGGCTCTCTTTTTCATGCGTCGACAACGTTAATGGATGGGAATTTCTTTGGTGTTTTTGTCTTAGGAATGATGATTTCTTATAGAGCTTTTGCTCGCTATCCGAACCAATGCCATTTGTTTTATCGAAAAGCAATCTGGATGGATCGAATCTTGGCTTTTTTCATTCGCACGCTCGATCACGACGAGCGTTTTAAACTGTCAGAGGGTTCGTCTCTTCAACTGGTAACTTCTAACAGAAAGTCTTGGTCTGGAGGGCGTGCTTTTAAAATCAGTCTTTTATCGTTACCGGCTTTTTATTTTTTGCTGGCCATTGTTTTTAATAATGATTGGATGCCTTTTTCGCTTCAAACGGCCCTACTCTTTGGCCTGATTCTTGTTTTTCTTCCTTACCCCTATAAGAAGGCAGGTCTTTGATTTTTTTGGCCGGAACCCCACCAATCAAACAATTTCCAGTAAAACTTTTTGTCACCACCGCCCCTGCAGCAACGACGGTATGATCTCCCAAATGAACTCCAGGTAGAATAACGGCATTTGCCGAGATCCAGCAGTTGTCGTCGATTCGAATCGGGTCAGAGGGAAGATGTTCGTCAAAATTAAGCAAATCATGATTGGCTGAAATCAACTTAATCCCTGGGCCCATTCGAACATTTTTGCCAATGATAATTCCGTTAAGGGCCTGGATATACTGCGAGGGTTGATAGCCAGGATAAGGGCGGCCTCTCGGTTTCGAGATATTTTCCGGATGATGAACGACCGAAGACCAGTGAACGGGCCAAGGTATATGGGAATTAATTCGAAAAAGTCGCTGAATAATAAAATACAGAATTGTATTTTTCCACCCCATGCACTTTACTTGTTCTCGAATGGCGTTAAGCATTTTCTTCCCCAGCCTCTTTCAGCGCAAAATAGATCCCTAAATAAAGTACTTTAAACCCAACTTCTACGGCTGCCGTCCAGCACTTCGTATGATTGTAATAATAATAAATCGCTTCTAATCGTTCGCGATAGTGATATCGTCCTAATCGAGGATCTAATAGGGGTTGGCGGGCTTTGATCGGGATGTTGCTGAGCCCAAATTCCGGGAAATGTTTATGGAGTAAATAATGTCGATAAAGCTTGCAACCTAAGCGTTCGTTTAATGATCGCTTAGACCAAAATTCCATATGTTCAGAGTCCCATAAGGGAAGTCTCCAGTCGTATCCATAAAATTCATAGGCTTTCATGCTGTGGACAATGAACTTGGACTGGCGTTCTTTCCAATCCCAATTTTCAAACAGAGATGCAGCCTTGGAAGGTTCCATGGAGGGATTCGAGGGGGATAGGGAATGAATTATCTTTTCGCAAATATTTTTGACGTACTGATCGTCTTTTGAAAAATGTCTTTTTAATAATGGAAAATGACGTTTCATGATTTCATCCACCAACTCATTGGTTGAAACTGGCGAATTCCGCCCAAAAGAGACAGGAAGGTGGCTTCCGCTAATAACGTCTCCTGTATGCCCAGGAACAAAAACGGAATCATGGGGAATCTTGTCCTTGAGTTCCTTCAAAAATGGCCAGTCCTGCATATTGGGAACAGAAGAAAGTTGATGGGCATTTCGATAGTAGTCTCTTCGTGCGTGAGAATGAAAAGAGGCAAAGTGATCATTTCTCTGAAAAGGAATAAAGATCCACGGATAATTTAATTTTCGTGCAACGTACTGACTGATTTGAGATTCCCCATTTCCGGGCATTCCGTAGGAAAAACAGATGATATTTTGAAATCCAAGTTTCTTTAAACAGGTCGCAACTAATCGAGAATCGAGGCCCCCACTTAACCGAAGAATAAGGGTTTTGTTCCCAATCGATTGAATTAGCCTATGGAAAATTCTTTCGTGAAGACGTTCTAAAGTTTGGCAAGATTCTTCGAAATCAGAAGGGGATTCTTCATGCTCAAAGGAATAATAGGATTCAATATTCCATT
>CAZSZT010000075.1:0-7233 GCA_964611175.1 uncultured Bacteriovoracaceae bacterium | reverse complement strand
AAGAATATTCCCGGGACTTACATCGCGGTGAATGATACTTAACTCGCGGCCCTTACTATCTTGAAGCTGATGAGCAAAGGCCAGCGCTCGCAAAACCTCGGTGATCATATAGGTCGCCAACTCGAGCGAGAGTTTAGGGGCTTGTTTTGATTTAATCTTTTCAAGTAGGCGATCCAGACTCTTTCCATGGACGTATTCCATTGCGAGAAAGAATTCCGATTTATAGCTTCCAAGGTCGTAAACCGAAGCAATGCTCGGATGGTTCAAAAGAACGCCGACCTTCGCCTCATGAATGAGGAGATTTACAAAGGGCTTATTTGAGTTAAGAGGGCTTCGCAGCCGCTTAATCGCAAGAAATTGTCCTCCAAGTTGTTTTTGCTGGCTGGAGCCCAACAGAACCTCGGCCATGCCACCTTCGGCAATTTTGGCGTAGAGGACATAGGGTCCAAAGTTTTGAGGTTCTGGAAAGGCCTCCATGACCCTCCTATTATGACGTTTCAAAAATAAGAAGACCATGAATTTGGAAATGACAAATGGCCCCAACTTGAGCATTTTTGATGCTGCGCTTTAAGCCCAGATAGCTCAGTCGGTATTGCGCCAAAGGCGCATGAAGACAGAATGGTTTCTGTTCTACCGACCGAGTAAGCTGGTGCACACATAGGCCCAGATAGCTCAGTCGGTATTGCGCCAAAGGCGCATGAAGACAGAATGGTTTCTGCTCTACCGATCGAGTAAGCTGGTGAACACATAGGCCCAGATAGCTCAGTCGGTAGAGCAGAGGACTGAAAATCCTCGTGTCGCTGGTTCGATTCCGGCTCTGGGCAAGTTTTTAAGTTCATTTCAAAAAGAGTCGGGTCAGGACGATTCCTCCTAAGGCAAAGGCTACTCCAAGAGCTGGGCTTAAGAGCCAATACAAAAACGCCTGAGAATAATTCTGATTTTCGATAAGACGAATCGTGTCAAGGCAGTAGGCAGAAAAGGTTGTGAAACCACCTAAAAACCCGACGAGAAAACCTATTTGAAGGTTTGGTGAAAACAGATTGAATTCGCTTCCTAAGACATAAACGACTCCAACGGCAAATGCTCCAAGAAGATTAACAAGGAAAATTCCGTAAGGAAACGGTTGCTGAAGGCTCGCATTCATCCACTGATTTAAAAAATGCCGACTCAAAACCCCTAAAACACCGAAAACCGATATCGAAAGAATATGGATCATTATTTCCAATTATATAACTTCGATTTAAGGATTCGAATCGATTTCTTCTGCATCTTCGGAAGAGATAAGTTTTTGCTTAAATTCTTTATAAGTGATCAACAGGTCTTGCACAGGCTTTGCATTTAAATTGATTTGAACGTTTTCCAGAAATCTCTCTGATTTATAATCATCTTCGCATTGCCCAAATAGGCAAATATTATAATCGTCCTCGTTACCGGGCTTCGCTTGATCGAGTCTTGAGAGAGCTTCCAAAATGGAATGGGAAATATCCCAATTCGCCTCGTCTCCATTGGGGGAGATGAAGGCAATTTCTAACCTTTCTTCGGTGTTTTTACTTCGTTCGGTCGCGAAAACTTTTTTATCTCCTGAAGAACGTACGACGCCGGCCTTCCCGCGTTCGAGGACAGAAATACTATATTTTCGTGTGATCTGATTTAACTGGAAACCTTCAAGACCGAGATGAAGAGCCTTGAGTTTAAGATCAAGTTCGTCTCGGATACTTTCTTCGACAGACGCCGCGCCTTCAGATTGATAAGTGACTTTCATTTTCCAATCTTTCAAAGCCTCGGCTCTCGCGTCTTTCGTTAAATTCCCCAAACTTTTAAGTTGCTGAAGAACTCTCTTTCTTGCTTCCATAGCATTGTCGAGAATGGCTTGCGCCTCATTCAATTCTGTCGCGGATGGACTGTCACAGAGAGAATAAAACTTAAGGGCAGGGATCTTTTCTGGAAAAGCGGTCGGTGTTGTTTGCGGAAACACGGAGTTCGTGGAAAGGCAGAGAATAGTCGCCAGGAATATTACTTTCATAAATTACAACTCCCCAAGAACCCAAGGTTAAGCCACATGGACTCAAAAGTTTGAGCGGAAATCGAAAGATCGAGAGTGGCACCATTTTTTCTAAGTTTTAAAATGCCTGGGGGTTGTTTTCGATAAAGTTCAAAAAACGCCGGGGCAAAGATCCATTCATCGGGGTGTGAGTTCGCATAGTTTAAATCTTCCGGAGAGAAGAAGACGGTAAAAAGAGTTGCACTTGATGAATTGGGTCCTTCCCATTGCCAGTGGCCATCATCCGGGGTGCTGATCGCCGGAAGTGCAGGCTTGGAATCTTGAGAGTCTTTAAAAAATAAAAGATCGACGTGGCCTACCGATGGCGTATTAATCCATGTGATCCCGGTGGTGACGTTATTGTTGCCTCCATTACTTCGACAATTATCGATGATGCGATCCTCGTAGCGATCAAATCTTTCTAAGAGATTCAAAAGAGAATTGGGCATTCTTGGAAGTTCAGATTCCGAGGTGACCTCCGTCGAGGTGACTTTAATTTTTGAGCCATGAATTTGCTGGGCCTGTTGAGACGTTAAACGATCGGTCTGACCGACAATTTGAAAACTATCGATCGGCTGATCGTTTTCTATAATTTTTTGAAGACTCAAATTATAAGCTCGAATCTCGGAAGAGTTTTGGGGATCCAAAAAGTGAACCGTGAACTGATTGCCTAAAATATCCGACCATTTCTTTTGATTGGTTCCCGGAACGAAATAGTCTCTGAGGGACATGGAAAGGTAAAAGCCAAGGAGACCTTCCGTGTCGATCGTGGTTTGAAAGTTAATATTAAGGGCACTTGGATCTTCGGGAATCTTTGGGTTTTGAACGCTGAACTCGCCGGGCCCAGTTCGGATGCTTCGCACGCCACTTTTCTCTCCGCAGGCTACGACAAAAGTGAACATCCCAAGAATGATCAGGTTTCTCCACATACCCTAAAAACCAGCAAACATCATGCCGCCGCCTTTCCAAAAAAAGGTCAATAATTTCAGCCACTTAGTCAAAAGGGTGACGGAGTCAAATGAGGCAGGAAAGGGGCATTCTGGGGTATAAAGGGGTCAGAGTAATTTACCCCCGGGGGAAATTAAGGTGGTATAAATGGGACATAAATCAAATGGGAGAAAGCAAATAGAACCATGTATAATCTACTCATTCTAACTTGAGAAAAGCGTTGCGGGGGAGTTAATGAAAATCAAAATTTTAATTTTTTTGGCCGTTGTCTGTTTTAATGATTCTCTTTTTCTCCAGGTGGGTGCGGCTCCGCATGCGTACCTTCCTCCCGACTCTCCGGTGTTCTCGACGAGCCCCGCTTTGCGGGGAACACGGCTTAAGGGGTATGGGCGAGTATTAAGCTATGATTCCGTTATGCTAAAAATGGGAGAGATCGACCGGAGATTTTCTGGCTTGTTCGATCTCATTGGTGACGGTTATCTATTGCACGGCTCGTCTTCGAGTTCCTTATTGGGGCTTTCGAGCGGAATTGGCCTGCGACCCACTGGATGGTTGTTGGATCGTGGAATGTGTGTATTTTGTGGAGCTTTGGATACCGGACTTGGTGGTGCGAACAGAGAATATCTCTCGAGTTTTTTTATTACTGAGGCCGCTGGCTTAGAATATTATGCTCGGGCTACCACGTATTCACCGATACGGGATCTGGCCGACCTCAAAAAGCTAAGGAAGATAGACAAAGCCAAGTATGTTCCCCTCATGCAAGACTCTTTGAATCAATTTGAACGCCTTGTTACCAACCGGATCCAACAATTTGGAAAGATGCCAGATTCCATACGCTCATTTGTGAAAGACCAGTACCCGGTTATTTACGCGATTAATCCACATGGCTTAAATATTGTTGCCGAGCATAGCGACGTCGGACGCGCTTTAGGGATCTGGCGCGGCGCGGGTCCAAAAAGTATTACGGCAGCCTTAGTACCTGAGGAAAAAATAAGAATGACCCAAGTAATGCTTGGCGGGCGATCCAAACATATTCGAGTTGGAAATATTCTTAAATTTCTAAAATAAATATTTCTTTTAATAGAAGTTAAGAAGCCCAAAGACAAAAACCTTCAAACATCTTTGTCTTTGGGCTTGGCATTTTCAATAGCGGTAATGTTCGGGCTTTAGGGGACCTTTGGGATTGAGGCCCAAATAATTGGTCTGTTTGGGGGTAAGTTTTGTTAGTCGAACCCCGAGTTTTTCTAGATGAAGAGAGGCAACCTTTTCATCGAGTTGTTTCGGTAATCGATAAATCTCGCCTTTTTTGTATTGATTTCTATTGGTGTAAAGCTCCATTTGGGCAAGAACTTGGTTGGTAAATGAATTACTCATCACAAAAGAAGAGTGGCCCGTGGCACATCCCAGATTCACAAGACGGCCTTTGGCTAAGACAATAATTTTTCGCCCGTTTTTAAGACTATGCATATCGACTTGAGGTTTTATTTCCTCGATCTTGGAATGGGCGTTCAGCCAAGCCATATCAATCTCAATATCGAAATGCCCGATGTTGCAAACGATGGCGTGGTCCTTCATGGCCATGAAATGTTTTTCCGTAATGATGTCGCAGCAACCGGTAGCCGTTACAAAGATATCCCCCTCTATGACGGCGTCTTCCATTGTCGATACTTCGTAACCTTCCATGGCTGCTTGAAGAGCACAGATCGGATCGATTTCCGTAATAATCACACGAGCTCCGTAAGCTTTCATCGATCGAGCGCATCCTTTACCCACATCGCCGTACCCAGCAACAACCACCACTTTCCCGGCGATCATCACGTCTGTTGCTCTCTTTAAGCCATCCGCTAAGGACTCACGACATCCATAAAGATTGTCGAATTTAGACTTTGTTACCGAATCATTCACATTAATGGCTGGAACTTTAAGTTTGCCGCCTTGCCTCATGAGTTCAAGATGATGAACGCCCGTTGTCGTTTCTTCCGAAATCCCAATGACGTTTTTCAAAATGGAAGCGAAGCGATCTTCATGCATCATGGCGGTTAAATCTCCACCGTCATCTAAAATAAGATCAAAGCCGTTTTTACCCCATCCCGTTATGGTTTGCTCGATACACCAAGAATATTCTTTTTCCGTTTCCCCTTTCCAGGCAAATACGGGAACGCCAGTGGCTGCAATTGCGGCAGCGGCGTGATCTTGAGTTGAAAAAATATTACAAGACGACCATCGAATTTTCGCGCCGAGTTCAATCAAGGTTTCGATAAGAACTGCCGTCTGAATCGTCATATGAAGACAGCCTGTTATCCGCGCCCCCTTTAAGGGTTTTTTGCTGCCAAATTCTTTTCGAAGAGCAATGAGACCAGGCATCTCCGTTTCAGCAATTTCAATTTCCTTGCGTCCCCAATCCGCCAGTTCTTTGAAGACTTTGGGATTTTCCATCGCCTCTCGGCATACTCGATAATCCTTTTTGCTGTGCTCAGCAGAAGTTAAGTTGGGCGAGACACGAGTACTTTTAGTCGCAGTTTTGGACATGGAACCTCCTGACTTTCGTTTCATTCCGTGTAATTAGATTCTTAAGAGTCTTTTCAAATCGGCAACTCGATTCAATTTTTCCCATGGAAATTCAGACCGTCCGAAATGTCCATACGCGGCTGTTGGCGTATAGATCGGTCGTTTCAAATCCAGAGTTTGAATGATCGCCGCCGGCTTCAAACTGAAAAGCTCTCGAATAGCGGTTTCGATTTCTTGCTCGCTCACTTTCGCCGTTCCTGCGCAATCCACCATGATGGAAACAGGCTCTGCTACGCCAATGGCGTAAGCAATTTGAACGAGACATCGCTCTGCGGCTCCGGAAGCCACAATATTTTTAGCAATATATCGAGTCATATAAGCCGCAGAACGATCCACCTTGGAGGGATCTTTTCCGGAAAACGCACCGCCGCCGTGAGGGGCTGATCCCCCGTAGGTATCGACGATGATCTTTCGGCCCGTCAATCCGCAGTCGGCCTGAGGTCCGCCCATCACGAAACGCCCCGTCGGGTTAATGAGAAATTTGGTTTCTTTCGTCAAAAGCGAAGCGGGTAACGAAGGCTTAATCACTTCTTCAATCACGGCTTCCGAAAGTTGAGAATGGCTTACACCATCTTTATGCTGAGTTGAAAGAACGATGGTTGTAATTTTTGTTGGCTTTCCGTTTTCATAAGCAATCGTAACCTGAGACTTTCCATCTGGTCTTAAAAAATCGATTTTCTTTGATTTTCGCACTTTGGAAAGCTGGCGTGTCAGTTGATGAGCATAGTGAATCGGAGCGGGCATCAAATCTTCGGTTTCATTGCAGGCATACCCAAACATCAAGCCTTGATCGCCGGCCCCTTGTTCTTTGAAAAGGCCAGCGCCTTCGTCAACTCCCACACTTATATCGGGCGACTGTTTGTCGATGGACGCGACAACGGCACAAGTTTTGTAGTCAAAACCCATCTCACTGTCTTCGTACCCAATTTTTTGAATCGTATTACGAACAATCTCTGGAAAATGAGCGTAACAATTCGTTGTAATTTCTCCTGCAATCAGGGCCATTCCCGTCGTAACGAGGGTTTCGCAGGCCACCCGAGCCTTTGGATCCTGGGCCAAAATGGAATCCAAAACGGCATCTGAGATTTGATCGGCGATCTTATCCGGATGTCCCTCGGTCACAGATTCAGAAGTAAACAAAAAGGATCTTGTATTCTTTGTGAGTGTCATAGATCTAGACTTAAGCCCAGCTTTCCACCATCCGTCTATTAATTGTTTCAGCTTTCTCACTACAATTTCAAATCATGATGCTCAACCACAATGGGAAATGGAATCGTTTTATCGCCCCTTAAGCTCCCTGCGAGCTCTTCCGCCAAAAATACGGAACGGTGTTTTCCCCCCGTGCAGCCGATACCGACGGAAAGGTAAGATTTTCCTTCGAGAGCGTATTCGGGGATGAGGAATTTCAAATAATCGGCCGTTTTCTTTATAAAATCAGTGGTACGCCGATCCGCAAAAATATAGTCTTTGACCGCCTTATCTTGTCCCGTTAATTCTCTCAATTCGCTAACAAAATGGGGATTGATGAGGAATCGCACGTCAAATAAAAGATCGCAATTTTTTGGAATTCCATATTTGTACCCAAAAGAAAGCAGTCGGATCTGCATTTGCTGAGCATCTGGCGTGCCATATTGTTCCATGATGCGACGCTTCAAAGAATGAACATCCATATTGGT
>CAZSZT010000074.1:0-7258 GCA_964611175.1 uncultured Bacteriovoracaceae bacterium | reverse complement strand
CTTTGTAATTTTATAAGAGTTATCGTAACTCGCATTAGGATTCGTGCCACCAGATCCTGGTGTGTAACCAACATCCGCTGCTCGTGGTGCGCTATTTGGATATCGAGGATCTCGCACAACAGGTCCGAATTCTGGATATTGAGCTCCTAGTTGACGGAGCAATAAATCAATTTGATCTTGAGTGAGTCCGCCACCATATTGACCAAAAATACTGGCTAAAGCTCGCGGATCAATTCCCGAAGAACTAATGTCGTTGACGCCGTAAATTCTAAATCCGCCAGATCCCGCAGTCCCGGTATCTTTAAGCATGGCGTTGGCTCGTACATCGGCAACACGTTTGGCGTATTTCGTCGACCAAGCCGTTGTATAATCGGAATCGCTGATCGGATCTCCGTTATTTTTCTTTCGAAGTTTCTTAATGAAATCTTGCGATTGCGAAGAGGATTTATCTAAGCGAAGAACTTCCATCAGGAATTTAAATTCATTTTCTTCAACCAAATATTTTTTTCCATCATCGCCAACTCGTAAAACGACATATTCTTCCTTGTCGAATAAAAGTCCGTCTTTAATTTCAACTCGTTGAAGAACATATTGAACGTCTCCAATCGAATAGGTTTCTTTCACCTGATATCGAAGTTTGTTTGGATCGACGATATCTTTAGAGGAATTAAGAATGTAAAAAGGATAGCCGTTAATAAAAAGAGTCGTTAAAAGATAATGGCTTCCTGCTTCGCTCGGATAATAAATGAATCCATTACCGCCTCTGAAACCTTGAATCCGATTCCAATCATCTCGATCCAATCCTCCAATTCTAAAACCGTCGTCCATTCCAATAGGACCTCGAGGAAATAAGATCATCTGGCCTGGTGTTCCAGGAAAGCCTTCTCTGAAATATCCAGTGCCGCCCTGGCCTTGATCGTAAGAACCATACGGGCCATAGGGAGGATATCCCCATCCTTGAGAACCTCCATCCGTATCGAATCCCCGATCCGACGGAGACCACGGATACCCAGGACCATAAGGACCATAAGAACCATATCGGTCCGCATCGAAGTTCGGACCTGGTTGATAATAATCGCCTAAAGCAATACGAACTAAGAGATCGAGATTTCCAACGATATTTCCGTTGGCATCTAAAATATTTCCATCCGCGTCCACGGTATAACCGTAGCGACTCAGAGCATCGATAATGGCTTGTCGAAGGCCGTCGAGATCGTTGTAATACTGATCTTGAAGCCCTGGGATAGGAAGATAACGAACACCGCCATCGGGTAGTTGAAAAGGAATTTGAAATCCCGGAGCTTGGCGAGATGGCATCCATACCATCGGTTCTCCTTCGGGAGTGACTCGAATTTTGTAAACTTCTCGGCCATACTGATCGACCACATAGCCATTGGCCATCCGGTACCCAGCTCCTTCGAGCGCGGCCCGCGTTACATCGGTGCCCATTCCGTCGTATTCGCCTTTCACATAAACTTTACCGTCTCGAAAGGCGGTTTGAATTTGTTCGTAGTTCATTTGAAACCAAACTCGTGGGTCACTCGATTGGGCGTGTACGAAGCTCATAAGATTGGTTGCTAAAATCGCAGCCATAAAGCTTCGTCGTATCAGTTGATAAATCTCAATCCCGTACATAGGTCCTCCTTCGGGTGTCCTTACCGATGCACCCGTCCTGGTGTAAAACTCTGCACGGCCCATGCCAGGGGGTCGCGAGATCTAAGTCCCTAAAATCATTGAAAAAGCTCTAGAAAGGTGACGGAGTCAAACGGGACACGAAATCCTCAATTGGGGCTAGAATGTCCCAATCGGCGGCCGTCGACGAAGGTGGAGTCGATGTCGCAGGCACCCATCGAATGAAGCAAACTTTCATAAGGGAAATGGGGGTTAAACGTTACGCCTTCTGGCACTTTCATGACCAGAAGATCCGCTCGTTTTCCGACTTCCAGCGAGCCAATTTCTTTTTCCGCCTTGAGAGCGCGGGCTCCTCCCATTGTGGCCATTTCAAGAATACTTTTAGCAGAAACACCCTTAAGTCCATGAAGAGATCGGCTCAAAAGATGAGCAAGTCGCATTTCAAAAAAAGGATCCAGCTTATTATTACACGGGGCCCCGTCAACTCCGATCGAAAGGTTAATTCCTTTCATTGCGCGAATGTCCGCAATCCCGGAAGCGAGTTTTAAATTGCTGGTGGGGCAGTGGCTTATCGAAACTTTTCGCTTTTTAAGAATCCGTCGATCTTTCGCGCTTAAGTGCACGCCGTGAGCAAGAATCGTATGCGCATTTAATGTCCTCAATTGATCCAAAACTTCAATATTGGATTTTCCGTAATGACGCTCGATCCATGCGCATTCTTTTTTGTTTTCAGAGACATGCGTATGGTGAAGAAGATTCAGGTCCCTTGAAATTTCACCCACTTGCCGCAATAACCCCTCGGAACACGAAAGAACAAAACGCGGACACAGAGTGACATGAAGACGTCCCTTTTCCTTTCGATGCCAGCGATTAAGAAGATAAGGAATTTCTTCCAATGGATCCTCTTCCACTAAATTCTTAGGACCACGATCCATCAAAGCTTTGCCAATATACGCTCGAATACCAAAGTCACGAGCTGCTTCAAAAACGGAGTCCGTATGCCGTGCCGTCGCCATATCCAAAATAGTCGTAATCCCCAAACGAGTGGCTTCCTTCATTCCCGTTAAGGCACTTTCGTAGGTTGATCGCGCAGTGAGTTTAGCTTCAAACGGAAAAATAATTTTTTGAAGCCAATCTAAAAGCTCCAAATTTTCGGCCGTATTTCGAGCCGCGGTTTGAACCGTATGAATATGAGTCGAAATTAGCCCTGGTAGAATAAGTTTCGAAATTCGTTTGGGCGACTTCGACGCCGTTATTCTTTCAATACGGCCTCCTCTGATATGGAGGCTTCCATAAAAAGGTTTGGGACAAAAAATAGTGCCTTCAAATTTCATTCGAAACTTTCACTTAATAAATTTCGCCATCTTCGCCCAAATTTTTTCGGCACTTTTTAGAACTTTCAATTCATCGGCCACTTTAATCTTTCGATTTTTCATCAGACATCGCCCCTTGACATAAACGGATTCCACGTCCGATCCTCGGACGCTATAAATCAAATGGCTATAGGGCTTTGTGAGAGGGGAGAGGTGAGGGGCTCTTAAATCAAGAATAATAAAATCTGCATCTTTGCCAGGTTCCAAACTTCCCAACTGATCTCCAAGCCCGACTGCTTCGGCCGCAAGCCGGGTGACGGAATCAAAAACATGAGACCCTGGCAGAGAGTCGAGTTTTCCCTCACTCATATGATGAATTTTAGAAAGAAAATTGATTTCGGCAAAGATATCGAGGTTGTTATTACTGGCGGCTCCGTCTGTCCCCACCGCGAAACGTATGCATTCGTCATAAAACTTCTGAATCGGAGGAACTCCACTGGCGAGTTTTGCATTACACTGGGTATTTAAAACCATGGTCACGTTTGGTCTTTTAACGAGGGAAAAGTCGTTTCCTTCAAGCCAAATCGAGTGCGCTAAAAGAATATTCTTAGAATTGAGTAAACCCGAATCACCGACATAAGCGGCGGGGGTTTTCCCATAGCGTTGTTTAATTTCATTTAACTCCCATTTGGTTTCCGCAAGATGAATCATGGCCGGCGCGTCGAGTTCGCGAGCCAAAGACGCGCATTGTCTGAGCGTTGTTGGTGAACACGTATAAGGAGCATGGGGGGCCAGTCCTGCAAGAATTCGAGGATGGTTTTTCCACTTCCGAATATAACGTCTAGAAATTTCCAAATATTCATCGACTCCCGATGAATCGGGGCCCTTCGCGTCCCAAAGATGTTGGGCGATCAATCCGCGAAGCCCCAAACGGTCGATGACTTCGGCCACTTCGTCTTCGAAATAATACATATCGGCAATAAAAGTGACTCCATTTCGAATACATTCAAGAGCCGCCAATTCGGCTCCGGCTCGCACGAAGTCTCGGGTTACCCATTTGGCTTCCAAAGGAATAATGTAGTCATTCAGCCAGGTCTTAAGATCTAAATCTTCGGCAACGCCTCTAAAAAGAGTCATGGGAAGATGCGAATGTAAGTTAAAGAGTCCCGGAGTAATCATTCCATAACGAACATCAATATTTTGAGCTTTTCTTGTTTTGGGACGTTTATTCCATGCGCCCAGGTCTCGAATTTTGTTGCCTTCGATGGCCAAAAAAGCATCTGAAAAAATTTCGTGTCCAAGATTGCAGGTAACAACGGCCTGAGCACGAAAAATTTTTAGCATTTAGTTAGTGTAATGGGGCTATTACGAAAGTCAAACGAACCTATAACTTGTGAAGCCCGTTGAAATTAATCGATTTTCGTTTTGATCGTTAGGGGATCATCACCTGTCCATTTGCCAATCATTTTTCCGGCCAAAAATCCGAGAGGAACCCCACCAGCAATCGAAGGTACAAGAACCCACCGACTTGTAAACGATGAATATCCGATGCCAAGGCCAAGGGCTCCGCCAGACACCGCACCTATCCAATTGAAGCGGGATAACCTTTTAAAAACTCTTGCATTATGCTGATTAATTTTAACTTTTATAAAATGTTTGAGTTCCATGGCCATCCGTCGGTCTCGCCTTTCATAATCGACGTGATAATCCCTTTTAAAAATTTCAATGACTTCGCTCCATCGCTTTTCGAAGTCTTCCGCAACATAATCGGCCACTTGCTGAGCGGAAATTTCATCGTTGGCAAATCTTTCAATCACCTCTTCGGGTGTAAGACCTTCATCTATCTTTGAGTTAAGAGAAGTTGATTTAAAAGTCGGGTAACTCATCCCATCCTCCGAATTGATTGCGTCTTCCAACATATAACCGAGATAAGCACCGCCAGCCGTTGAAATAGAGGTCGTGACGACATACGTTTTCAAAGTTCCCGTTTCTAAAGTTGCGGCTATTCGATAACTCGCATAAAGGCCGGAGGTCAGTCCCAACGCCCCACCAATGGCTATGCCGATCCAAGGATCGAGCTTATGAGAGTCGGCAAGATTTTGATTGTATTCATCGATCGCAGAATCCAAGGCATCCATCAGAAAGGCTATTTTTCCTCGCATTTCTTCGTCTGTGACTTCTGTGTTTTCGATTTTATTTTCAACGGCGTTGATTCGTTTAAGAATCTCCACTCGTGACCCTACGAAAAGGGGCTGTATGGCTTCGTTGGAATTAACGATTCGACCATCCAGATAATCCGTTACGCTTTGAATGGGATCTTGAGCGTAAAGATTCCCGCTGAACAAAACGAAGGCCGATAGGATAAGACGGCGAATAAAAATGTTAAAATTCGTTTTCATAGACGTTGTCCGCTTTCTAATCGTCTCGCCATCTCTTGTCTAATTAATTCTAATTTAGCCCGATCTTGTTCCGATGCGTCGTTAAGCTCCTTCCATAGAATGTACATAAAGGTCGCATCTTCTGAGGATTTCCATTCATCGACGGCGGAGGCCCCCGAGTCTTGATTGAGCTTTCCCTCGACAAAAGTTTTAGCACTCTGAAGATCCTCCATCTGCCTTTGCTCGAAGGCTTCGTAATCGGAAAGAAGTTGGAACGGATTGCGGTCGTCTTCATGCTTTTCCGCCATCAGGACGAAGCCCTTTTCAAGAGGACTAAAGAATAAACGTCTTTCTCGAAACTTTCTTTTCGCACGATCATTCATCCAATCCCATCCGAGAGCTGCGCCCAAGGCCACGGAACCCAAACTTGCTATTGTTCTTAAAGGGCTCCGTTTGGATCGAGCCACCTGGCTTAAAACTCTTCCACAAGAATCCTTTTTATAAAGGGAGCGGAGAGGTTTCCCAACAAGGGAATAAATCGCGCCGGCCGAAAGGGCGATGACGGCTGATTGAAGGGCGATGCCTTTATACTTTTGATACTGAGCGTCTTGTAAAAGCGCGAGATAATCTTCACCTTTCGGATTTTCTTTTGCCAGTTGAAGCCAGCTTTCCTCTGTAAAATCTTCCATTTTAAGCAAACAAGATTCCGTAATGAGTGCCAGAAGGTTACGTCGCTTTTCTATAAGTCCTAAAAACTGAAGATGCTCAGAAGAACCTTGATTCCAGCTCGACGAACTCGCTCGATCAAAGACGGTGGCCCCGCCTTCCATATGGGTCAAAGCCAAATCGGTTAGAGATTGTGAATCGATCAACGAAAAAAAAAGTTGTGCCCTAAGACTCGGAATTTTTTTAGAATGGAGCTTCATTTGATTCATTTGATCTAAAGTTTTTCGAATTCGTGAGGAAGTAGATTCAAAAGCCTTTCGATAAGCTTGGCGAGTTGAATCTTTCGGCCAAGATTTATTTGAAAAAACATCCTGTTCAATTTCAGTATCGAGTCTTTTTAGTTCCTCAATAAGTTTTAAAGTGGAATCCGAAAACCCACCACCGCGATAAGCCGATTGAAGTCCAAACTGTAGAACTTGGAGATTAACCATATGATTTTGAAGATCGTCTGCGCGGATGGAGATCATCGTGTAAGTCTCATTCAATTCGTCGAGATTCATACCCCGAAGAATCTCCCGAATATTTTGTTGCTGGACCGGAGATAACGATTGAAGGTCCTTTGGAGAGCTGGCCGCGACTTGAAAAGAACCTAGCGTGAAACTCAATATGCAACAAATGAGTGTTTTCAAAGCATGGTGGTTTTACACCTAACGGTGAAAACACACAACTCCTGGCGAGCTTCCCCCGAATTGACTCCCATTAAATGATATGGAGCGGATAATAGGGTTTAACCATGATGTTGATGACCGTTCTTTTACACCATCTAGGAAATTCGACAATTCCATGCAAGGATTCCCCCGCCCTGGAAATCGGCCCATGAGGCAAAAGGCCCAGGGTGGCGAAATTAATTATTTGTATGGTAAGATATGTATAAATATGTTTTATTATAGAGAATGGAATTCGAGTGGGATGTCTCCAAGGAACTGGAAAATGTCCAAAAACACCGAGTTACATTTGAGGAAGCTGCGACTTCGTTCTTCGACCCTAAGGGGTTGGTTCTGGAAGACTCCAAACATTCCGACAGTGAGTCGCGTTTCTTTCATATCGGGCTCTCTCGGTCTGGAAGAGTTCTTACAACTCGGTACACTCGAAGAGGCTCTAAAATCAGAATTATTGGAAGTGCTGAATGGCGCAAAATGAGGAGGCTTTATTATGAAAGAACCAAGTCTTAAGGGTATGAAGCTTAATGCCAACGAAATGAAACAAATT
>CAZSZT010000073.1:0-7322 GCA_964611175.1 uncultured Bacteriovoracaceae bacterium | reverse complement strand
AAAATCGGGCCATAATCCTACGAGTTTATCGGCGGCGATTGTTCGACAATTGAGTCGAAAATTTACGAATCCCCATGAAGGGGCTTCAGGGATCGAGTAATTCTTTATGAAAATTGATGGATTAAAACCTAAAATTTCAAAGACTGAAAAGGCGAAGCCGGGCAAGAAAGCGGCGACTTCGAAGTCTTCATCGAAGGCGACAGCTTCCCGAGTGTCGTCTTCTTTTCAGGACTCCGTGGAAGTAAGCGATCATCATGAGACACTTGCGATGATTCGATCGATGGTTGCTCAAAGTGATGACGTTCGAGTCGATGAAGTGGAACGTATCGTTACTCAGTTAAAAAATGGAAAATATCGCATCAATTTTGAAAGAGTTGCTGAGGGCTTTATTAAAGATGCCATTCTCAATGAGCTTTCTAAAAAAACGAGGGTTAAATCATGACAAATACGAAGAAAAGCTCCTCTGCAATTCCCAGCGTCGGTCCAGCCATCCTCAAAGGGGGAAGCGTTGCCGATTTAGAAAAAGTTTTGATGGAAGAAATTGATTTGTACGAAAAATATTTAGGCTTTCTTCAATCTGATTCTGAATTCATGACGAAGCTAAAAATTGATGAGCTTGAAAACAACAATAAATCAAAAACAACCCTGCTGCTCAAAATTCAGGCGGTTGATCAAGCTCGACAAACTCTTGTTAAAAATATTGCTCAATCAAAGGGCATAAAAGAAGAGAAAATAAAAATTCAAGATCTTTGCGGTGCATTGACCCCGACCGAATCGGCTCGTCTTTTGAAATTACGAGATCGTCTTTCGGCGCTCGTGGATCAATTGAAGAAAATCCAAGGGCAAACCACTCAGCTCGCGCACACATCGTTAGCTTGGATCAATTCATCGATGGCCACTCTTCAACGAATGTTAACTCCTACAGGAACCTATAATCCTCAAGGCCGTGTCGATAAGCCTGGGTTATTTTCCGGCCGAGTTGTGGAGAAACAAGTATGAGTATCGGACAAGTTTTCAATCGAGGTCTCGACGGTCTTGTCGTAAACCAACGAGGCTTGGCTGTCACGGCCAATAATATTGCGAATATCAATACGAAGGGTTATGCGCGCCAAGAAGTGATCATTGGAACTCGACCTTCTTCTGGCGATGGATATTCGGGCGGTGGAGCGGTTGTCCTCGGCGTGAATTCGATTGTGAATCCCTTTGTGGAGCTTCAACTTTTCTCAACCGCCAATGATTTTGGAACCGTCGATGGTCGAAGACGAACCGTTCTTCAGCTTGAGTCCGTTTATAACGAAGCAACGGGATTTGGCTTAGGAAAGGCCATGTCGGATTTCTTTTCAGCTTGGAGCGATCTTGCCAATGATGCCAGCTCGTCAGCCTCTCGAAACCTCGTAAAACAACGCGGAATTGCGCTCGCCACTCGATTTAATCAAATGTCCCGTCAGTTATCCGATATGAGACGGGATTTGTCTTCGGAGATTGAAACTCGGCTCGGCGAGATCAATAGCCTGGCGGAAAATATCGCCGATCTTAATCGAGCGATCGCGAATGCTTCGGATCCCAATGCTGTTAAAGATTTGGAAGCGCAACGTACGTATTACTTAAGGCAGCTTTCGGAAGAAGTGACCTGCTCTTATTATATCGATTCCAATACGAATGTCGCTCAAGTACAAATCGGTGGTGGCGGAAGTCTTGTCAATAATTTCGAAGCGGGAAGCCTTTCATTAACAGACAATCTTGGGGCAGGTGGTACCGCTGAAATCGATTTAACACTTCCAGGTTCATCGACATCAATCGATATCACGAGTGGAATCACGAGCGGGCGATTAGGTGGAAATCTCATCGATCGTAATACGACATTAAACACTCAGATTTCAGATCTCGATACTCTGGCTTATGAATTCGCCCGCCAGTTCAATGCGATTCACACGACGGGATTCGGATTACAAGTTGGCTTGGATGGAAATTTAGACGGGCATGATTTCTTTGTCGCCACGGGTGGTTCCGCGACGGGCTATGCCTCGACGATTGCTTTGGACGCCGAAATATTAAATAACGTCAATACGATCGCGGCGGCTGGTTCGGATCCCACCAATTCAGGAGACCCCAATGCGGGTGTTGGAGACAATACGATTGCTCTCCAATTAATCGCTTTGCAATCTGATACGACAACGATGTCCGGCGGAACGCAATCGTTTTCTGGCTACTATCAAACGCTTGTTTCGGGAGTCGGAACCCTCTCGGCCGGTGTTCAACGAGAGTATGCAAGCCAGTCGACACTCTTGAATCAAATGGAAATTCAACGTGAAGGTGTTTCGGGAGTGAATATGGACGAAGAAGGCGCGAATTTGATTCGGTATCAACGGGCGTTTCAAGCCTCTTCGAAACTTTTAATGATCGCGGACGAAATGCTTGGAAGGTTGCTGGAGATTTAACCTATGTCATTACGATTGACGGGACTATCGAGTTATTATTTGTTTCAACGATCTTTGACTCTTAACAACCAGGCGTTGTTCAAGTCGTCGGAGCAATTGGCAACTCAAAAACGTATTCAACGACCGTCAGATGATCCGGAGGGGCTTCGATCGGCTCTGTCTTTTAAAGACGCTTTAGCCCAAATCACTCAATATCGCCGAAATCTCGGTGTAGCCGATCGAACGATTCGGGCAACCGAAGGAGCTCTTACCGAAGTTGTTAATCTTTTAAATCGAGCCAAGGAACTGGCCATTCAAGGAAATAACGGAACCTTGTCGAGCGACGCACGAGAGGCTTTAGGGGAAGAGGTTCATCAGCTTTTCCTTCAATTAAAGGTCTTAGGAAATACTCAAGTGAACGGAGAATATATCTTTGCGGGGACAAAAACCAATACGATTCCGTTCGACGACACAGCCGTTCCGGCTTATGTCGGGGGAGATATTCAAAAAAGTATCCCCATATCCGACTCCGCGACACTCACGATTCAGTCCGACGGAGAATATGTTTTTAAAGGAGACGGCGGTGCCACGACGGAAGATTTGTTTGATACCTTAGCGGATCTTGAAACGGCTCTTCGAACGGACGATATCGATTCGTCGTCACCGTCGGGCGTTGGCGTTCAAATCGGAAGGCTTACAACAGGTCTTCAGCAAGTGATTAATGAATTGTCGGCGATTGGAGCCAAGACCAATCGAATTGAGGCCGTCGAAGCTCAGCACAATATTCAAGAAGAAACATTCTTAGCGTTTGTGTCGGATATTGAAGATATCGATTTAGCCGAAGCAACGCTTGAATTTCAGAGAGCTCAGATTGCTCTTCAAGCGACCTTAGGGTCGGCGGGAAGTGTTTTAAATTTACCATCGCTTATGGATTTTATCGGGCGGTGAAGTTGAAAGAAGATGATGGAGTTTTTGGAAACAACCAAGGAGGGAGGACAGCATGCTGGTTTTAACACGGCGGCTGGGGGAATCAATTTGTATCAACGACGATATCAAAATTGTCATTCAAAGTATCAAGGGGCATCAAGTTCGAATAGGAATTTCGGCTCCGAAGAATACATTGATTCACCGAGAAGAAATTTATCAGAAGATTCAAAAAGAAAATCGACAAGCCTCGAATCTGCCCAGCGAACTTGTCACGATGCGCGATCTTTACCGCGCGATGAAAGAAAATACATGAGTTTCCCTTCATCTGGATCGATGAAGGGATTGATGAACCAACGAAAGGAAGAAACCTATGATCTTACAATCCAAGCGATTTGGTGAGATAAGCGTCGATGATGATCGGATCATTTGTTTCCAGGATGGACTTTTAGGCTTTACGGAGCTTAAGCGGTTTATTCTGGCGGATGATACGGTGGATCCGACGACTCCATTCAAATGGCTAATATCCGTTGAAAATCCAGACATCTGTTTCTTGGTGACGGACCCCGGCATCTTTTTCAAAGATTATGTGATTGATTTGCCGGAAGACGATCGCGCCAAGATCAATGCCAAAACAGAAGATGATGTGAGTGTCATTACGATCCTCACGGTGCCGGATGAAGCAAAGAAAATTACGGCGAACCTTCGAGGTCCGCTTGTGATTAACTGGCGAACTCTCGTCGGACGCCAGGTCATTTTGAAAAATTCGGCTTACACCACGAAGCATTTTATCTTCATCCAAGCAGTTGAAGAGAATGGTGGGTCTTCTCGACCTATGGAAGTCGCGAACGACGTTGGGGTGGTCCTCGACGCCATGGCGGAAGCTTCCGAGTTTAAGTCGGGAGTTCAGATAGGTTAGTTTTGGGGATCATGAGTTCGTTTCTGTCGTTGGAACATAAAAAGATTTAGTACTTGGGGGAGGGAATCCTTGAGTGCTTAAAAAATTAACCGCTCTTCAGGGAATGTGAAGAGCTTAATGAAACCTTCAAGGAGGAGTATCTATGGGTCTTAGAATTAATACAAATGTTGTTTCGCTTAAAGCGCAACGAAATCTACAACGCTCAACGAATGCTCTCAATCGAGCTCTTGAACGATTATCATCCGGTTCGCGGATCAATCGAGCTGGGGATGACGCTGCCGGCCTAGCCGTCGCCGAAGGTCTTAAAGCTCAAATTCGAGGAAACTTACAAGCGATTCGAAATACGAACGACGCGACCGGGTTCTTAAATACCGCTGAAGGCGCGATGGGTGAGTTAACGAATATTACCCAACGTCTTCGTGAGCTCGCGATTCAAGCCGCCAACGGAACGTTGAGTTCCGTGGATAGGGGTTATTTGGATGCGGAAGCCGACGCGCTTGTCGAAGAGTTCGATCGTATCGCTCAAGCAACGGAATTTAACGGTGTGAAACTTTTGGATGGAACCTTCTCCTCCACGGAATTACAAGTCGGAATTAACGAGGGCGACACAATTGCCTTTACGCTTGGGAATGCACGCGCCAATAACCTTGGAGCTGTCGCTGCAAAATCAGGTGGACAACATTTCATCACCGCCGATGTTTCGAATCTAACGATCAACAGTACTGGAATCTCGGTTGCGGCATCGTATGATACCGTCTCGACGGTTGGAAATTCCTATTCGGCGATCGCGATTGCTCGGGGAGTTAATGAGAAAGAAGGAACAACCGGTGTTCGAGCCATCGTTCAAGATAATAGGATGCGCATTTACGATTTAAGTTTCGGCTCTTTCGGCGGAACGATTGATTCGGGCGAACTTAAACTGAATGGGGTTGTTATCACGGGAGCCGCTGCCAACGTAAACCAATTCATCGATTTGTTAAATACGAACTCAAATTCCACAGGAGTGAAGGCTCGCTTAGTTTCCGGAAGCACCGATGACATCGAACTTTATGCGACAGATGGTCGTAATATTGAATTCTATGTAAGCGGTGACTTTGCTTCTACGGGAATGACCCAAGTTTTGGGGGCAGGCACAAACTTTGCGGCCAGTTTTACTCTCCTTTTCTCAGCAGCTTCCGGGGGCTTAGCACTGACCACGACGGGCTACGAACGTATTATTACCGGAGCCATTAAGTTATCCTCGGCGAGTGCCATTACCATCAGCGCGTCAGCCTCCGCAGCTCTTGGATTCTCGGGAACTTCCGTCGCGGTGGATACCAGCACGGCTTTGAATAGCATCAATATCGGAACTCAACCGGGAGCGGCGAGCGCTCTGGCGATTGTCGACCAAGCTCTTCGATCGCTTGCAACCCTGAGATCGGGTATCGGTGCGGTACAGAATCGTTTGGAGTACACGGCGAATAACCTTCAGGCGGCTACTGAAAATCTTTCCGCTGCCCACTCTCAAGTAAGAGATGCGGATATTGCCCTTGAAACGGCTGAATTGACAAGATCTCAGATCTTGCAACAAGCCGGTGTTGCTGTGCTCGGACAAGCCAATACCTCGGCCCAGGTAGCGCTTCGACTCCTTCAATTCTAAGAGAATTGATGCAGAGCCGTGAAAGAATAGCTCAGAGCGGGGCAGCATTGCCCCGCTCTTTTTTTTAGGCGCTATAATAAAGGTTGACGACGGGACACAACGTCAACGCAGTCAAGGGGATCGACATTTTGCATAGTTTAAGAACCAAGCTTATTGTGATGGTGCTGACTATCGCCCTTTCGGGCTTGAGCGCGCTTGTTATCTCGAGCCTTCAGGCCGTGAGGGAAATTCAACGCGATTATGCCGAAACCACCAATCGTCAAGTTTCCGATTTAGTTTCGAAGTCCATTCTCGCTCAAGTGTCGAATTACCGATTTAATCTGGAATATTTATTTCGTTCTTGGCAAAAGAATCCGGCAATCACGATCGAATCTGGGCTTTTTCCTGATTATTTGTGGGTGACCTTTTTAGATGAACTTGGAAATCCGGTTTTCGAATGGGCCAAAAAAGATGTTCTTCTCGATACGGGCATTATGCCTGAAATGTTGTTGGGATACAAAAATAGAAATGAAAGGTACGAAGAACTGAAAATTCATCCGGGGAATAAGGGTTACTGGTTTTTGCTGAACTCAACAGTAAAGCCGCTCTTTCCCACTTTTCTTTTGGGAACGATTTTTCTTAAAGAAGAAAATTCCGACAGTCGGTATTTTGCAATCGCTGAAATTCGAGCGGATCATTTGACATCGAACGTTCAAGGGCGTGCGGGTCAGGAGATTATTCTTCTAGATTCCCACGCGAATATTCTTTTGTCCACGAAAGAAGGCTGGGATTCGAGCGAACTTGTATTTATGGACCAGCAGGTTCTGGAGGCGGTTAATCAACTGGCTGTCGGAAAAAATAGATTTTCCATTTTTGAATATCCCGACCGTGAACCCCTCGTTTCTTCTATTTATAAATTTCAAGAAGGGGATAATCTGAGTTTGATCCTGCAAGAACCTCTTTCTCAATTGAGGCAGGGGGAACAAAGAATTCAGCTAAGATCCCTTCTCATTGCCTTTGTCGTTCTAACGATCAGTATTAATCTACTGATCTTGTTCGGAAGTACGATCACGAATCCCCTGACCCAGCTCATGAAGCTTATGGAAAAGGCTGGAAAAGGGGAATTCACCGGGAAAATTAAGGTTAAATCCAAAGATGAAATTGGAAGATTAGCCACGATGTTCAATAAAATGCTTACCGATCTGAAGGATCGTGAAACGGAAATTGAGCGAGCTAAATCTCGATTGATTCAATCGGAAAAGATGTCGGCGTTTGGCCAAATGTCGGCTGGGATTGCTCACGAAGTGAAGAACCCGCTTGCGGGAATTTTGGGTTATGCGCAGATGTCCAAGAAAAAGCTTCCACCGGGATCCGAAGTTCTTCCGTATGTTGAGATCATCGAAAAAGAGACCGTTCGATGCAAGGAAATCGTCGAAAATTTAAT
>CAZSZT010000072.1:0-7466 GCA_964611175.1 uncultured Bacteriovoracaceae bacterium | reverse complement strand
GCACCTAAGTGCCCTGACCCCTCAAAAATAAGCAATAATTGCAGGAAGTTAAATGGGGCGATGAGAATTGTCTGATTGTTATTCAGCGAAATGGCAGGAGGCATGGGAACCGTTGGAGAGCCTCCGGAAATCGGGAATTTTCTTTCGGCAGATATCTTCGGCCATCGGGCAACGGGGATGAAACGGACAACCGCTTGGAATATCAATTGGCGACGGAATTTCACCACTCAAGGGAATACGCTTTCGTTGGCGCTCCTTTACGGGATCGGGAATGGGAACGGCCGACATTAAAGCCTGCGTATACGGATGTTTCGGATTGTCATAGAGCTTTTTGGTCTCCCCAATTTCAACGATCTTTCCTAAATACATCACGGCCACGCGAGCCGAAATGGTTTTTACGACCGATAAATCGTGAGCGATAAATAAATACGCAATCTTAAATTTGTCCTGAAGTTCCTGAAGCAAATTAATAATTTGAGCCTGAATGGACACATCCAAAGCCGAAACAGGTTCATCCAAAACAATGAGCTTCGGCGAAACCGCAAGGGCTCTCGCGATATTAATCCTCTGTCGTTGGCCTCCACTAAATTCGTGGGGATAACGATTTGAAAATTTCTGATTTAAATGAACGATATCCAAAAGTTCACGAACACGTTCTTTGATCTGTTTACGATTCATCTTCGTAAGCGAGCGCAAGGGCTCCGAAAGAATACTTCCAATCGTCATTCGAGGATCCAAAGAGCTAAATGGATTTTGAAAAACCATTTGAAAATTTTTCCGAAGAGGCTTCACTTGGCTCCACGTAAGCGGCTTAAGATCCTGGGATTGAAATAAAATCCTTCCCGAAGTGGTTCGAATCAATTGACAAATCGCACGGCCCGTTGTGGATTTTCCGCAACCGCTTTCTCCCACCAAACCGAGAGTTTCGCCCTCTCTTAACTCAAAGGAAAGCCCGTCCACGGCATGAACCACACGATGTTCGCGCTTAAAAAACCCCCCGCGAGTCACCGGAAAATGAACTTTTAGTTCCTCAACCGCGAGCAAACTCATTTTCTTCAACCTCTAATGGAAAATAACATTCAAATTCATGCCCAGGCCTTTCCGTCGATATGGCCGGACGTTTTTTGCGACACGTATCTTGAACTCGTGGACATCGATCCTTGAAGGCGCAAAAATCCGCGATCTCCGTTAAGTCCGGAGGAGACCCGGGGATCGGATTCAACCGTGCACCTGGCTCAATATCCAGGCTCGGAATCGAATCTAAAAGTCCTTTTGTATAAGGATGCTTCGTTCGATAAAAAATATCCTCATACGTCCCCTGCTCTGCCAAACGCCCGCCATACATCACCTGCACTCGGTCGCAAAGCCCCGCCACAACACCAAGATCATGCGTAATTAAAATAATCGATGTTCCATGCTCTTTATTAATTTCTTTGAGCAGCTCAAGGATCTGAGCCTGAATCGTCACGTCCAAGGCCGTTGTCGGCTCATCCGCAATCAAAATTTTAGGTTCGAGCAATAAACTCATCGCTATCATGATGCGTTGTTTAAGCCCCCCCGAAAGCTGGTGGGGGTAGGAATTAAATCGAATGTCGGGCTCGGGAACTCCCAATTGATCCAAAACCTCCAAACACCGTTTCTTCGCTTGAGAGGACGTCATCGACGTATGCGTCTCCAGAACTTCCAAAAGCTGAGTTGAAATTTTTAAATACGGATTGAGCGACGTAAAAGGATCCTGAAAAATCATCGAAATATCTTTTCCGCGAATCGCCCGCATTCTTGTCGGCGAAATTTTCAAAAGATCCCGTCGATGAAAGAAGATTTCTCCCGAAGAGATTCGTGCCGGTGGCATCGGAAGCAATCCCATCACGGCTAAACAGGTCACCGATTTGCCACTTCCGCTTTCACCCACGATTCCTAGGACTTCGCCTTCGGCCACTTGAAACGAAATATTATCGACGGCATGGACGACACCTTCGTCTGTGCGGAATTCAACGGATAAATTTTTAATTTCCAAAAGACTCATTTACGACCTTTAAGTTTGGGATCCAGGGCATCACGAAGCCCATCCCCAATGAAATTTAAACTAAACAAAGTAATCGTAAGCGCAAGGCCAGGGAAAAAAATCATCCACGGATAAAGTTGCCAATAATTCTTGGCATCCGCCGTTAACGACCCCCAAGAGGACATCGGGGCTTGAACTCCAAGCCCCAAGAAACTTAAAAACGCTTCTTCCAACATCACCCGCGGCACCAGCAACGAAAAGTAAACGATGATCGGACCAATGGTATTCGGAATGAGATGATACAAAAGAATTCCCGCATGACTTGTTCCGCTTGACCGAGCCGCTTCCACAAACTCCGAGGTTTTTAGAGATATCACCTGCCCCCGAACGATCCGAGCCGTATTTAGCCAAGAGACAGCGCCAATGGCCAAGAAAAGTAAATAAAAGGAACGGCCCGCAATCGCCATCAAAAGAATTACGAAAAACATATAAGGCAATGAATAAAGAGTATCGATCAGCCGAACAATCTGCGCGTCCACCCAACCGCCGGCATATCCCGCGATGGCTCCAACCAAGACACCAATAAAAAGGCTTACAATCGCCGCCAAAAATCCAATCGAGAGGCTCACTCGCGCACCATACAAAATACGGACCCACATATCTCGACCCAGATCATCGGTTCCAAGCCAATGTTCTTTATTCCAATGAATTCCGGCAAATTCCACATAGTCTTCGGGAATAAGTTGAACGAATTTTTCATTCGCAAAGTCTTCTAAACTCGTCACCACAAACGGGGGATTATTCACACGATCGTAATCTTGTGCATCGTACGTATACGAACTCATCATGGGGCCGAAAATAGCCGCAAAAACCACTGAAAAAACGATGATGAAACCAACAACGGCGGCTTTATTTTTGATCAACCTCTTAAAAGCATCTTTCCAAAGGGAGGTATGCTCTTTCACAATCGGCTTTTGAGAGTTCGATAGATCCGGGACCTTTTCGGCTGCATTCGAATCAGTCATAGGTCACACGCGGATCTAAAAATCCATACACACAATCGACAACGATATTCAGCCCAATAATAAGAACCGCAAAGACAATCACGGATCCCATCGCGAGCGTATAATCCCTATTAATAGCCGAATCGATAAAGAAACGTCCAAGTCCGGGAATATTAAAGATCGTTTCAACAATCAAACTTCCGGTAAGCATCCCCGCAATCGCCGGCCCGAGATAGGAAACGACCGGGAGTAACCCACCTTTAAGAGTATGTCTCCACAAGATGGTTCGATTCGCGAGCCCCTTTGCCTTCGCCGTTCGAACAAAATCTTGGTTAAGAATTTCTAACATCCCTCCGCGGGTTAACCGAGCGATTGACGCCGCATAAATCAAACCAAGAGTGACTCCTGGCAGAATATACCCACGCCAGGATTCAACCCCCGCCACGGGAAACCAGCCGAGGTTCATCGCAAAAACATAAAGAAGCATATACGCCAACAAGAAATCCGGAATGCTTACCCCGAGCATCGAAAAGCTCATCGGAAAATAATCCAAAAATTTATTGTGATTTAAAGCGGCAAGAAGACCTGGCAAAATCCCCATCAGAACCGCCGTTAAAATCGCCACAATTCCAATTCTCAGACTATAATCAAAACCAGAAGCAATAAGCTCGTTAACCGATCGATCCGAATAACGAGTGGAAGGTCCGAGATCCCAATCGACAATCACACGTTTTAAATAAATCCCATACTGAACCATAAGAGGTTTATCGAGATCGTATTTCTTCTCAATATTTCTTAGAACTTCTGGAGGATAAGCGCGGTCTTTGGAAAATGGGCCCCCAGGAGCGAGCCTCATCATGAAAAACGAGATGGTGATGATAATGAGGAGCGTAATAAACGCTCTCCATACTCTCTTAACAATATATCGTGCCAATTTTCCTTACCCGTCTTATCCGTACTTGATTCGACCGCCTTTGTCGTGTCATTCGATCCTTTATTTTTTACTGATATATTTAGCGAAAGGTCGATCCACCAAATTCGGCTCAAAGCCAACGACTTCCGGACGCACAAAACTAAAATTCATATAATAAAAAATCGGAGCAATCGGACCTTCCTCGACTAGAAGCTTCTCCGCTTTCGCTAAAAGTTCCTGTCGCTTCTTAGGATCCGTCGTATTATTCGAATCAAAGAAAAGTTTGTCGTAAGTTTCGTTCTTCCAACCTGTTTGATTATTTCCTGAATTGGATAAAAACATATCCAGAAAGGTTGTCGGATCCGGATAATCCCCCGACCAACCTGATCGAGAAACCTCGTAATCTAGATTGGTTTGAGATTTTAAGTAGACTTTCCATTCTTGATTGAACGGCTTAGCCTCCACTCCTAATTCCTTCTTCCACATTTGCTGGATGGCCAAGGCAATTCGCTTATGATTTTCATCCGTATTATAAAGGATATTGAATGTCGGAAGACCTTTTCCATTGGGATATCCGGCGTCGGTTAAGAGCTTCTTGGCTTGTTTAACGTTCGCTTCATGATCCGTCGAAATAAAAGTGTTAGGAGATTTGTAGGTTCCCGTATTGGGAGGAACAAAAGCCGTTGCCGGTGTTTCTCCACCCCGAGTGACCTTTTCAACGAGTTGTTTCCGATCAATCGCTAACGACAAAGCTTGCCGAACCTTCGGATTATTCAAGCCAGGTTTCGTCGTGTTAAACCGATAAAAATACGTCACAAAACCAGGATAGAGTCTAAAATTCGGATCATCTTTAAATGCTGGAACTAAGGAATTTGGAGCCCCGTTCGTTCCACTCCAATCGATTTTTCCTTGCTTGAACATATTTACCGCCGTTTGACGATCCGTGATGGGTAAAGCAACTAAACGAGAAAGTTTGACATTCTTCGTATCCCAATAATGAGGATTTTTCTCCATCACCACTCGATCTCGGATTTTCCATTCCGCCAATTTAAACGGACCGTTCGAAACAATATTTTCAACTCGTGTCCATTTATCGGCATGTTTTTCGATCACGGCTCGATTAACCGGAAAGAAAATAGATTCCGCTGTGAGTTGTAAAAAGTATGAAAGGGGGCGAATAAGTTCGACGACCAAGGTTCGATCGTCGGTTGCGGTAACTTTCACTTTCTTAGCGTTTTCCGGTGTTGGAGTTTTATGATAGTCCGCCGCGCCCACGATATTATCGGTCAACCAGTTAACATAAGCCGCCATGGTTTTTGGATGCAAAGCTCGCAACCAGGAATAAACAAAGTCTTCCGCTTTCAGCGGACTACCATCCGACCATTTGAGATTCGGTCGAAGCTTAAAGGTATAAATTTTCTGATCTTTCGAAAGTGAATAGCTTTCCGCCTGCCCCGGAACGATCGTGGCCCAATCCGCTTTGCGAGCCATCAAACCTTCGAACATCTGAACGATCAGTGTATTATCAGGAACTCCCGTCGCGAAGGCCGGATCAATGGATTCGACTTCATCTCGATTATTAAAAACAAATTCGTCTTTTCCCGTCTCCGCAGGCGGCAGAGCCAAATCTAAACTCGAAAGTGTCGTGAGCAATATTTGATACATAAAGCACTTATCCTTTCTATTCTTACTCCAAGGCTACGAAAATTGCGAAAACAAGGCCGTCGGTCAAGAACTCCGTAGATTTTTCACTTTGGAAGTGCTCGACCGACACGATCATGATAACGTCCGCTCCTATGGTCTCTACACGCGGTTTAAGGCGAGCCAAAATTTCGGGCATTCGCGACTACTTTCCTCAGAAAGTGGTGACCAATCGAGATATGGAAAAAATCGTCGATACGACGGACGAGTGGATTGTCGAACGAACGGGCATACGTGAACGTCGTCAAAGCGAACCTCATGAAACGCCCTCCTTTATGGGTTCAGAGGCGGCGAAACGCCTGTTAACGGATCTGAAGATAGACCCTCAAAGCATCGACCTCCTTATCGTCGCGACGATTACGGGTGACTATGTCTTTCCGGCCACGGCCTGCCTCATCCAGCGACAAATTGGAGCCACCAAGGCCTATGGCTATGATTTATCGGCGGCGTGTAGTGGTTTTATTTACGCCCTTGAGACGGCCAGAGCCTATATTGAGTCTGGGCGAGCGGAACGAGTATTACTGATTGCCGCTGAAAAAATGAGTTCGATTTTAGACTATCGTGATCGCCAGACCTGTGTCCTCTTTGGCGATGGGGGTTCCGCGACCTTAGTCGAAGCGGGAGACGAACAAAGTTATATCATCGATAGCGTGATGAAAATGGATGGTCGTGGTGTGGACTGTCTTTTTATGCCCGCCGGAGGTTCACGAAAACCGCCGAGTCTGGAAAGTATTCAAAATCGAGAGCATTTCGTAAAACAAGAAGGAAAAACCGTCTTCAAAAGAGCGGTCACGGATATGGCCGCAGTTTGTATGGAGGTTTTACAAAGAAACAAGCTTACCGGAAATGACATTCAACTTTTTGTCCCTCATCAAGCCAATATTCGAATCATCGATGCTGCCGCCGAACGAATGGGGCTTCCATACGATAAAGTGGCGCTCAATATTGAAAAATACGGAAACACAACGGCTGCCACCATTCCAACGGCCTTGTATCACGCCGAGCAAAAAGGGCAGGTCAAAAAAGGAGACCTTGTTTTGATTGCCTCCTTCGGCGCGGGATTTACCTGGGGCGCTAGTTTGTTGAAATATTAAACGTGCTTAATTAAATGATCTTTTGGCCGGATGTATCTTCGAAATTAGCTCCCTGAAGATTGGCTCCCCGAAAATCGGTGTATTCAAAGTACGCACTCTTTAAATTCGCGTTTTTTAGATTGGCCCCTCGAAAACTCGTATAACTTAAATTACATCCTCGGAGATCGGCTTCTTCTAAGTTCGCGCCTTCAAGATTGGCACACGCTAAATTGCTCTTTTGAAGTTTAGCGCCTCTCATATTGGCACCCACAAGAAAGGCGGAACGTAAATTCACATCCCGAAGATCCATTCCCGGGAGTTGAATATTCGGAGTAATTTCTCCACTCTCAACCATTTCTTGAAACTTTTCTTTATTTAGCTCTGCCATTGCTTGCTCCCTGCCCGACAATTCATTTTTATTATTTTATTCCTTAAACTTATACCGATTCTTCACTAACTCACAACATCAACTCATCACGTCATAAAGTAAAATGTGGCTTAACATTGCCTTATTTCTGAAAGAATCTTTAGCACAGTTTTTAAAATTGAGAAGCCCCACCCCCATTTTGTTCCGAAGAGTGAATGAAAATTTTATGCTGCACTACAGCGTAAGTACTTGATTTATTTAGTAAATTTGAAAGGATGGTTATACTGGTTCTATGCTTCTATGGGTTCTCAGTTGGGCTTTGACGTTTTCACCAGATCAAGAAAGTGCTCTTTACAAACGTGCCCTCCAAGAAATCCAAAATGAAAATTGGAACGAAGCAACC
>CAZSZT010000071.1:0-7523 GCA_964611175.1 uncultured Bacteriovoracaceae bacterium | reverse complement strand
GCATATGGACGCTCATAAAAACTGTGCCGTTGTTCAGGATTCGTATTCCTTTCGATGTATTCCGCAGATTCTCGGACCGGCGTATTCCCTTTTGGAAAAGGCGGACGAGTTACTAAAGGATGAGGCGAATTCGGTGTCGGATAATCCTTTGGTATTTCATGAGGAAAAAAGGATTTATTCGGCAGGGCATTTTCATGCTCAATCCGTCAGTATGGCGGCGGATCTAATGGCTCTTTCGATGGCAACCATTGGAAATCTTTCCGAGCGAAGAATCGATCAGCTCATGAATCCGGGAACCACTCGATCCACGGCTTTTTTAGCCGACCAGCCGGGAGTAGAGAGCGGAATGATGATCGTTCAAACGACGGCAGCGGCTTTAACAAGTGAAAACAAAACGCTCGCTACGCCCGCTTCGGCGGATACAATTCCAACGAATGGAAACCAGGAGGATCATGTAAGTATGGCTCCATGGGCGGCGCGAAAGGCGTTGCAGATGGCGACCAATTTAAGGCGGATCATCGCGTGTGAGATGGTGGCAGCCGTGCGAGGTTGCGTTTTGGAATCGACACGAACGGGTTTGGCCTATTCGGAACCGGTCGAAAGTTTTTTAAAGTATATGGCGGATAAAGTTCCGAGTTTGTTTCTCTCAGGAGATCGAATTTTTGGGGAAGATCTTCAGACGGTTGAGCGTTTGATGGTTGAGCGTCGTTGCCCAAAGTCTTAGGCGAACTTGTTTAAATTACTTTGCCAGGCCAAGGGATTTTAAGAATTGATGAGCTTGGTTTAGTTTATTCATCTCCTCAATGGTTTCATGGCGCTCACCAGGTTCTTTGGATCTCGCCAGATCTTTTTTGTGTGCTTCGAGCACGTCTCTGTATTGGGCAGTTACCTCTTCAGGTGTTTTAAACGAGAGAGGATCTGGAGGAATATTTGTGAACTCGAGAATGTCGAGACTTACAACAATTTGACTAACAAGCTCAGGGCTTAGATCGACAACGTCGTCAGGCCAGGACCGTGGCTTTTCTTCTTCCAGCTTTTTACCACTAACTTTAGTCCATCCACCTTTAGATCTAAGACCCGTATCGGGGGCGGATCTATTCGTTTTTTTCACTCTGTGAAGTTCATTTGCCCCCCGAGAAGCGTCCAAAATCCACAACGTTAACTGCCCGCACATCGCCTTTACGGGTGACGGAGTAAAACAGAGGGCAACGACGAGGGGGACAAATGTCAGAGATTTAGAGAGTTTGCGCATACTTATTTAAAACCACCGAATGTCTATTCCTGCAAGTTTTCTGCCAGTATTCCTCTGACCCCTTTTTTTCATGAACCCCGATAAAACCCACTTTTATGGCGGTTTCCTCAAAATGACTCCGTCACCCAGATAAACCGAAAATGGCCTGGGTGCGACATTCATCCGGTCAACAGATCTAGGAAATTTGACCGATCCAGCTCTGAACAGAGGCAATTTTTTCTGGGGGCTACCCTTGCCAACTCCGTTCCCAATCAGTGAAATCCTTTTATGAAAGCGTATCGAGGAATAGAACTTCATTGTAAAGGCTGGGTGCAAGAGGCAGCACTGCGGATGCTTCAGAACAATTTGGATCCTGAAGTGGCGGAGCGGCCGGAGGATTTGGTGGTTTATGGGGGGCGTGGGAAGGCCGTTCGCAATCATGAGGCGCTGAATACGATTTTTTCATGCCTTCAGAAGCTTGAAAAAGATGAAACTCTCCTCATCCAATCGGGAAAACCCGTTGGAATTTTGAAATCTCACTCCGATGCACCACGTGTTTTATTGGCAAACTCAAATCTGGTTCCGAAATGGGCGACCTGGGAGGTTTTCGATGAACTCGAAAAAAAAGGGTTGATGATGTATGGCCAGATGACCGCAGGGTCTTGGATCTATATTGGAACTCAAGGCATCCTTCAAGGCACTTACGAAACGTTTGCCGAATGTGGGCGAAAGCATTTTAAAAATGATCTGAGAAAGCAATGGATTCTCTCCGGAGGTCTCGGTGGAATGGGTGGAGCGCAACCCTTGGCGGCGGTCATTGCCGGGGCGAGTTTTCTTGGGGTGGACGTCGATCGTTCTCGAATCCAACGTCGACTTGAAAACAAATACCTTGATCGCCAGGCCAACTCGCTCGACGAAGCTCTTCAGTGGATTCAGGAAGCCTCGAAAGCCCAAAAGCCAACCTCCATTGGTCTCGTTGGAAATGCGGCAACCGTCTACGAAGAACTTTTGAAACGAGGGATTATTCCTCCGATCGTTACCGACCAGACCTCGGCCCATGATCCCGTCTATGGATATGTCGCCGAAGGTTATAAAATGGAAGACCTTCCCGAAGCTCGAAAAAATCCCGAGAACTACCGAAAGAAATCTCTCGCTACCATGGTAAAACATTGCAGCACGATGGTGGAATTCCAAAAAAAAGGTGCCATCGTTTTTGACTACGGAAATAATTTACGAGGTTACGCCAAAGAAGGGGGATACGCCGATGCCTTTTCCTATCCGGGATTTGTTCCAGTCTTTGTCCGCCCGCTCTTTTGTGAAGGCAAAGGCCCCTTTCGTTGGGTCGCCTTATCGGGAGATCCAGAAGATATTCACACGACCGATCGAGCATTGATGGAAGCCTTTCCCAAGAACGAAAAAATGATTCGCTGGATTCAGGCCGCGAGTGAAAAAGTAGCTTTTCAAGGATTGCCTTCTCGTATTTGTTGGCTTGGGTACGGCGAGCGTGCCAAAGCCGGGCATCTTTTTAATGAACTCGTTCGAACGAAAAAAGTAAAAGCCCCGCTCGTCATCGGAAGAGATCACCTCGATTGTGGTTCTGTGGCTTCTCCCTACCGTGAAACTGAAGGAATGAAAGATGGATCGGATGCGGTTTCGGATTGGGCGATTTTAAATGCTCTTATCAACACAGCCAACGGAGCGTCTTGGGTCAGCTTTCACCACGGCGGCGGAGTCGGGATGGGTTATTCTCAACATGCCGGAATGGTCGTTGTCGCCGACGGAACACCCGAGGCGGCTCGAAGGTTAGAGCGTGTTTTAAATTCGGATCCGGCGATGGGAGTTCTTCGGCATGCCGATGCGGGTTATTCCGAAGCCATTGAATTTGCAAAAGAAAATAATATTCGAATTCCCATTTCTAGATAGGGGACGAATAAGGATTGAGGCGGATCCGCTCTAACCGCTAACATAAACCCCTCATGTTACACGAGATTGCCGTTCGCTCACCGCTTCGAAAGTTATTCACGTATGAATCGGACGAAGCTCTTCCAAGAGGGGTTCGTGTACGCATTCCCTTTGGTTCTCGTGAAGTGATTGGCTTTGTTTGGAATGAAGCCAAAGATGCTCCGAAAGGCCTAAAAAAAATCATCGAAGTCATTGATGAAGCTCCTCTTTTTGATGAACTCACTCTTCGTTTTTATGAAATCTCGGCTCAATATTATGGAATTTCTTTAGGCGAGCTTCTTTCAAGTTCATTTCCTTCAAAAGTCAGAGAAGGAAAAGTCTTACCTTCATTTCCGATCAAGCATTTTGTTCCCGTTCTTCCGGAGCTTTCAGCCAAACAGTTGGAAGTCTTTCAGAAAATTCTTCAAACCGGGGACTTCCATACGCATCTTTTGTTAGGTGAAACCGGCAGCGGAAAGACTGAAATTTATCTTCGGCTCATAGAAAAAATTCTTTTTGAAGGAGGTCAAAGTCTTCTTTTAGTTCCGGAAATTTCTCTCACCCCCCAGCTTGAAGACCGTTTATCCGCGCGTCTAGGAGCTCGCGTGAGCATTTTCCATTCCGCATTATCGGAAAAAAAACGAGAAGAGGCATTCGCACGGGCTCTTCAAGGAGAGGCCGATGTCTTTTTGGGAGCACGCTCGGCCCTTTTTCTTCCTTTTAAGAATTTAAAGCTTCTTTTGGTCGATGAAGAACATGATAACTCGTATAAGCAATCGGAGCGAGCGCCTTATAATGCGAGAGATTTGGCGATTCTTCGAGCGCAACTTTTTAATACCCCCGTCGTTCTTGGCTCGGCGACGCCGAGTCTTGAATCCTATGAACGCTCGAAACTTATCAAAAATTCTCTTTACCACTTGCCGACTTTTTATGAGTCACCAGCCCCTCGTCTTGAAATCATTGATCTGAAAGAATGCTGGAAAGAAGAGGCGAAGTCCTTTATCACTAGGCGTCTGCATGAATGCATTTCTTCTAAATTGGAAAATCGAGAGCAAATCCTTTTATTTTTAAATCGTCGAGGTTCAGCGGCCCAGCGCCTCTGCGTGAGTTGCGGTTCAGTGGACGAATGCAAGAATTGTTCCGTGACTTTAACCATTCATGAGGATTTAAGATCGGCCGTTTGTCATTGGTGTGGATATCAAAAACCTCTGAAACCTAAATGCGACGTCTGCGGAGAGAGGGAATTTTTCTGCGGGGGAATTGGAACCAAGGAAGTCGAATCTCAAATCAGGTTTCGATTTCCAGAAGCCCGGGTTGCTCGTCTCGATCGTGATCAGACGACAAAACGGGAAACTCTTCCAAATCTATTAAGAGATTTTGCGGCTGGGAAAATCGATATCCTGATAGGGACGCAAATGATTTCCAAAGGAATGGATATTCCCAAACTTTCTTTAGTGGGCGTTATTTTAGCCGATCAGGGTTGGAGCGTTCCTGATTTTCGGGCGACCGAACGAGCGTTTCAGCTTATGAAACAGTTGATGGGGCGCGGAGGACGGAGAGGGCAAGCTTCGGACTTTCTGGTTCAAACCTTTATTCCCCAGCACCCTCTATTTGAGTGGTTGAAATTACCGAACGCCTACGATGTTTTCGCGGAAGAAGAGTTGAAAATTAGAAAAATGGCAGACCTCCCACCCTATGCAAAGCTTTGTTTACTCACCTTTGGCCATCGACGTGAAGATCTTGTCCTCAAGGAGGCGGAAGTTTTCGCCAAACGTCTTCAGGCTATTGCGAACACTCTTGGGCTCACGATCGTTGGGCCGACGCCCGCCCCCATCCATCGTTGGAAGGGGGTCTTTCGGATCCAAATTTTGGTTAAGGGGATACCCAAAGCTCAATGGGGCACTTTTATGGCAACTGCTTTAAATGATTGGGATTTACAGTCTTACTCGTCAAAACTGCGAATAGATCGCGATCCTTATCACTTTATGTAGTAAAACAAGTATTCCACTGCGGTGGAGCGTGGGTATGGAAAAGAAGGTTCTGCTGATTCGAAGTTTTCTTTTATTGGCTGTTTGGGCCGTCCTTGCGGTCTGGGTCTTACGTTATGCACTCCAAGAAATGAATGGAACTCGTTTCGAATTCCTCGTTCTTTCGAATGGGACGATTTCTGTTATTCAGCAGGAAACCTGGTTCGATGAGTCTCAAAAACTGCAACCGAATGATCAATTGATAAGAGTGGGCAGACAGCCCTTTGATCTTCAGAAAACAAAAGCTTGGCTGAATCAGCAGAGACCTGGATCAGAAGTTTCAATTACGGTTTCTCGGGCTGATAAGGACTTAACCGTAAATTCCACTCTCAAGCGTTATTCGAAAGGCCCGCTTCTCAGTTTGTTTTATTTTCCGGTTTTTTTGTCTCTCATCTTTCTTGGATTTGCGATCGGTCTTGCCTTTCATCGAGCGGTGATGAGACGTGCTCGTGAAGCGGTGGAAGTCTTTTCAATCATTTGTTTTTGGGTTTCTTTGTTTTTCTTAAGTTTTCTTCCGTCGGTTAGTCTCGGAATGAATTATTCTTTTTCGATTACAACTCCTTTGCTCGGAATTTTCGTCATGCATTTATTCTTAGTCTACCCCAAAAAGAAAGGGGAAGCCTGGCTTCGAAATTCATTTCTGACGATGGTTTATCTCGCCGGGCTAGGAATTTCAATCGCTCGATTTTTGCTATGGGACCGCCCAGAAAGCCCATGGATTCATCATCTGAATATTCCTATTTTAGGATTTTGTTTTTTGTTTGCGCTCGGATGTCTAGGAAATACGCTTTTAACGTCCAAGGATTTTTGGGCAAGACGGCGGGCGAGACTCGTCAGTCTTGTTTTTGGTCTTTCGTTTGTGGGGCTCTTGAGTGCTTTTGTCGCTGTTGTTTGGACCGGCCCGGGTGTGTCGATGGAACGGATTTTAGCCATCTCCCTTATTTTTCCATCGGCTTTTTCCGTTATTTTTTTGAAATCGAATGTCTTTGATTTGGAGAGAGTTTTTCGGCGAGGGCTTCATCAACTTTTGCTTTTAGCCTCCGCGATTACCTTTGCCCTTCTTGTGGGGATTGGATGGAATCAGTGGAAGGTCAGCCCTGAAACCGATTGGATGCTTTGGGTCGCCATCGCGACGGTGGTTGTCATTATTGCCAGGCCAGCGAGGAACTGGTTTGAAAATTCTTTTCATCGGCTGATTCAAACAAGAGTGAAATATCCCCAAGTGGAGGAAATTTTTGAGCGGTCTCATTCGATTGAAGAGTTTTTAAGTGCTCTTTCTCAACATTTTGAAACTCATCTGAACTTAAAAAATATTTCCTTTCGATTTTTGCATGATCCGACACAAACATGGAAGGCGACGAATGAGCAGCGATGGCGATGGCGTACTGGAACCTTGAGTCGCTTTTATGACGAACCGCCGGAATCCATGGTTGTCGTAACCCTGCGTCGTGGCGATCGCGCGATTGGCGAAGTGCGTTTCGATGGCGGAGATGCGATTGCTTTTGATCCAAATACATCTTCCGATTGGTTCGACACGGTGAAGAGTCTTTCTCGATGTCTGGAGCTTTTGTGTCTTCGGGAATTCGTCAGTGTTCAGCAGGGCTTTCTCGCCGTCGGTCGAATGCAAGCTCTTTTGGCGCACGAGATGAAAAATCCGTTAGCGATTATTAAAGTTTGCTCGGGACTATTAGCTAACCATATGGAAGGGAATGACGAAGCCGAAGAACTCCTTCGCACGATTCAGCTGGAAGTGAAGCGTGTGGCCTCGGCGATTCAGAATGTTTTCGATCATTCAGGAAAAGAGGAGAAAAAACAAAACGTTCAGTTGAGCGCGTTGGTGCATCAAGTTTTAGAGAATGCTAAAAATAGATTTCCTCAAGGAACTTATGACGTTTCTTATTGGATTGGCGGTCAAAAGGTTTCGCCTTCCAAATTCCTATGGCTTTTCGTGGAAAAAGAGGGTCTGAAGCAGTCGTTAACCAATCTCATCATTAATTCCTACGAAGCGGGGGCTCGGCACGTGAATGTGGAGGTTCATAAAACGAATCAGGGCTTAAGTATTCTTATTCGAGACGATGGGCCGGGTATTCCAAGTAACCTTGAACTCTTTAAGCCTTTCGTCACGACAAAGGCTCGGGGGACTGGTCTTGGTCTTGTGCACGTCAAGGCCTTTATGGAGAGAAACGAAGGGCAAATTCGTTTTCATTCAAAACCGGGAGAAGGGACAAGCTTTGTCTTGGAATTTTCTAAACATTTAGTGAAAGATAATATGGATGGACCTGCAAACTAAAAATCCTGATGGAATGAGACGCCCTCAGATTCTT
>CAZSZT010000070.1:0-7524 GCA_964611175.1 uncultured Bacteriovoracaceae bacterium | reverse complement strand
GACAAAGGAAATAGCTTCCGGGCCATGTCAGACGCAGTGAAAAACTCGTAAGAAAAAGCCTAACGGTTTTTAATTTGATATTTTAAAAAAGCCGGTTCTTCCTGGGTTTTGACGATACATGGGCCAATGCATGGTCTGCGGATGAAATGCCGCGCAGGTATTAAAGATATGGAGATCTCCTCCCATCATGGGATTAGTAATATCGACACGCCCATCCTGATCCACATCGCCCACAAGAGCTCCTTGAAAGGGTAAGAGACGATACCAATAATCGGGAAGCGCTGGATTTAATTCCACCCACCAGCCCTGGTTTTCAATTCCAAAATGATCCCAAACACGAATGTTCTCATGGCGAAATCCGAAACGTTGACTCGCCACAATATCGACTTTTCCGTCCCCGGTGACATCCGCGAGAGCATCGACCTCAACAGCTGTTTCTCCCAAAGCAGGATCGTATCCCACCTGAATGGGAAAATTTTTCAGAGACCTTCCCCGCAAAGTAACCGCATGAATGAGACCACGGTCTTCAAGCAGGCGCCATTCAAATCCGCCTTGGCCATATTGAATAAATCGACTGACAAGAAAACGTGTTGGCCACACGGCTTCCACCCGCTGATCATCATTCAAATCTCCTAATAAAAGTTGAAACCCATATCCGCCAGGATAGGCCACGGAATCCGTCGAGATGATATCTCCATTGGGAAGTTCTAGGATGGAAGAAATATAAGGCCCCAGATTGGCCTTGTATTCCCATAAGAGCTGCCCCGTTTGACCGGAGTAGACACGGATACGATTCGACCAGTATCCATCGGCGATCGCCTGATTTTGATTGGTTCGAAAAGCTGCAAGGACTTCCGCTTGCCCGTCCTTATCCAGATCAGCGCTTACAACGTCGAGAATATCGGGAACATCCTGCTCCCAAAGTTTGACACCCGTCGCGCTCAGGGCAACCATTTTATGAGGAACGATCTGCCCCCTCCATGTTTGAAGGTAGACGGGAGACGCTGCCACAACAATTTCAAGCCCTGGAACGTTTTTATTGAAATCGGCCACGGTTAAGGCATAAATATCTCGACCAAAATCATTCACTTGTTTGAGTTCTACCGGCCACCCGTTCAGTAGCGTTCCATCTCTCTTGAGCACATATAGAAATTGGGAATCTGTCGTTTCATCAAAGGCATCGGAAAAGATGATTTCATCGTATCGATCGCCATTTTCAAGCTCCCCGTCGATATTCGCCGCCATAATTGCCGCATCAACAAAATGTCGAAACTCTCTCGCGCCGTTTCGATAGGGCCAAGCTCCGTCAACCTTCTTTCCATTTCCATTGAAGGCCTGAATCGAATGGTGATCCGCGAAGACGACTTCCCTAGCGGGATCATCATCCAACTGAGCGAGGGGAATCGGACGATATCGATCGCCATCGTCGGGCGCCTGAATTCTAAAGACACCGCGCGTTTCCGCGTCTCGATCGCCGTCTCGCATTTCAGCACCATCGGCATGAAAGGCATAAACGCCGGGAGTGGCGGAGTGTTGAAGCCCAAAGGCATCGCTATAAGTTGCTAGGGTGATTACTTTTAAAGATTCGCTCTGATTGATCGTTCCGTAGACAGGTTGAGTAAACGCGGCATTAACATCCCTAAATTCTCGATACGGCCATCCCGCGAGCGGAATTCCTCTTTCACAGGATTGCGAATATTGATTTCCTCGGTCATCATCATGGGCGATGAACGAAGAATCTCCCCAATATCCGCCATCAAGATTTGTGTTTCCCAAACGAAAGATGGAATCCAAATACTGATAATAAGCCTCCCGATCCGTTTTGGAAGGCTCGTCAATTGAAACAACATTCATCAACCAAAGAATAGAAGCCCCTGAGAAACCCAATAAACTCACCATAACCTACTCCCACGAAAAAGAGATCTGTTTTACAAAACCCTTAACAAAGCGATCTGGTTGATTTTGAACCCTAAGATGAATCGTCTGTCAATCAAAGTCCGTTTTTCCTAGATGTTGCCAATGAGCGAAGATCGAGTAGGAATAGGGGATGATTCCACTCGCCGAGCGAATGCGTCCTCAAAGCCTTGACGAATGGGTAGGCCACGAGCATCTCCTTACCGAAGGTCGACCGCTTTACGACGCGATTATGGCTGACAAGCTTTTTTCATTTGTCTTGTATGCCCCACCAGGCGTTGGGAAATCGACTCTTTGTTTCCTTATTAGGAAATATTCGAAAAATAGGTTTGTATCTCTAAGTGCCGTTACTTCAGGCGTAAAAGATCTCAAGGCCGCTATAGATGAAGCGAAATTATGGAAAGAAAGACAACAGCGGGAAACCGTACTTTTTATCGATGAGATTCATCGATTTAATAAAAGCCAACAGGACGCCTTACTTCCGGGCGTCGAAAGGGGAGAGATCGTCTTAATGGGTGCCACCACGGAAAATCCTTCATTTGAATTAAATGCGGCACTTCTTTCTCGAGTTCGCGTTTTTCGAATGGAAGCTTTGCGAAAGGAAGACATACAAAAAATTCTTACGAGAGCCGTGAAAACTTTTTTCAAAGATTCGCCTTCGATATCAACTGAAGTCATTCAACTCATTTCATCCCTTTCTCAAGGAGATGCACGAGTGGCGCTCAATGCTCTGGAACTTGTCCGTTCAAACCCTATCCCGGAACGAGTTCAGGAAATCTTTGAATCAAAAATTCTTTTTCACGATAAAAGTGGAGATCTTCATTACCAAGTAATCTCCGCATTTATAAAGTCCATGAGAGCTGGACAAACCGATGCGGCTCTTTATTATCTGGCACGCCTTTGGTCAGCGGGCGAAGATCCGCTCTTCATTGCAAGAAGAATGGTTATCTTTGCATCGGAAGATGTTGGAAACGCGGATTTGAAAGCTCTGGCGCTTACGAATGCTGTTCGTCATGCCGTGGAATTCATTGGCCGCCCCGAATGTTACTATGCTTTGGCCCAAGGAGTTCTCTATTTATCGAAAGCTCCAAAATCTCGTGAAGTTGGAGAGCAATTTTCCAAAGCTCTCGAGACTGTGGAAAAAACAGGGAGCCTCGCCGTGCCAAATTTTTTAATCAATCCGCAATCTCCCTTAGATCGAGAATTAGGCCGAGGGCGTAAACGAAATTCAAATGAATCCTACTTGCCTGGAGAATTAATGAATCCGCCTAGCACAATTTAGAAATCCTCGCAAATAGGGGGGTCTGGAAGAAAACGACATATTTTTTTCATTTTTGATGAGGGTTCCTCTGGCAGTATACTTGAGGACAATAGCCCAAAAAATTTTAATTTGCCGGGTATCTTGGCAACAACTTATAAACTAAATAAACTTTAGATAATTGTTCATGCTAGCTCGGGTTTTCGTGGTTGATCCGGGCAGCAATCAAATTCAAGTCGTTGTGTTCTTAAGGGAGGGTTTATGAAACTAAAACATATCGTATCCGCATTTTTTGCGTGTCTTACGATTGCTGCATTTTCTACAGAGGGAACCTTTGCCACTGTCGATTGTGATGGCGGTGGAGGTGGACCAGCGGATAAGCCTTGTTATGATCCCGATATTACGGGTTATGCATCCGATCTCATTGGATATCCTCAAGGCTATTTAAGTAGTTGTACGAATCTGGGTGGAAATCCGACCGTCTATCGATGTAATATCCAGCTTAATAATCGAAATGAATTTTGTCAGGGAGACAACCCTTCTCTTACACAGGTCAGTATGTCGGCGAGTGGCGATAATATTAATACTGTCGACTTAACCTCCGCCGACTGTACGAATCTGGGTGGAAATCCTGCCCTTTATGAATGTGATATGGCGATTGCTAATGAAGCAGAGGTTTGCGCCCCATAATAAGTCATTTATAACAGTACAGGCTTTCGGTATTCGGTATTTTTACCGATACCGCGGGCCTGTAAAAACCCTTTCTCAACAAGCTCTTTCAATTCTCTTTTTGCCATAGAGGTGGAAACCTTAAGAGAGCTTTCAACGATATTTCTGGATATTTTTTTATTCGATTTAAGATAACTTAAGATCCATTGCTGTCGTTCCGGGAGTTCGTCGGTCGGGGAATATTCCGAAATAATACAATGCTTAAGTCTGGAGGAAATCCCATAACCCGCACCGTCTACAACACTTATAATGGACGCCAGATCGGCACCCATCATTTTACGAATTCTCATCACGCACGTATAGATTCTTTGGTCGTGAACCAAAGGGTTATAACGTTCTTTCCAAACATGAACAATAAGATCTTCTTTGGAACACATTTCTCCTATCCGAGAAAGCAGATATGCGATGAATTCTTTTGCCAATGGGTGCCCTTCAAGATCAACTCGCCTTCCTCGAATCATCAATTCATTCCTGAAATGATTTAAAACAATATCTTTTTGAGAAAGATTAAGTTTTGGAAGTTCGTGACCATAATACTGTTTTTCATTCTCTTTGGTCGTCACCTTAAATATTTTTAGGGCCTTAAAATGAAGTTTAAAGATGATGTCATCAAAAACGTCCTTGGTTCTCTCGTCGATTTTGAATCTTATTGGTGGTTTCTTTGAAAGCAGAAATCTTGAAAGAACTTTTTGAAAGTAAACAAAAGGAGAGGCCGGGCGAACCTTGAAGATCGTCTCTTCAAATTTTTCTCGATTTCCAAAATGAAGGAAAATGATGGCTTTCAAAACCAAGAAGAAATCATTTTCCCAGGTGGACTCGAAACCTGAAATCAGCTCTTCCGCTCGCTCCAGTTTCTGCTGAGCCGCTTCTGGAAGTTGAAGATGTAAATCGATAACTGCAAGCCAAAGTAGACCCCGAAATTCCCAAAGAGGGAAATCCACTTCTTGAGCAATTTTTGTCCATTTTTCCAACTCAATTTGAGCGAGACGCTGCTTCCCATAAAGGAATAAATGGATCGATCGCATAATCGTATGTTGCAAGCGATGGTCCATATCTATCTTTTGAGGACAATTTAGTTTGAGTTTGTCCATTTGGGAGTTCAACTTAAAAGGAAATAAATTTAAATAATTTTGCTCAAAAATAAGGCTTTGGAGAAATAATTTCATATTATCGGGGATCGAAAGCTTTCTAATTCCGTTAATTAATTCATCGATGTCATATTTGCTATTAGACAGGTACGTATCAACTAGACGTCCAATAAAAAAATGAACACTACTAAACATCTCGTCGACTTTTGCATTTTCTGATGCTGTCAGGATATTAGCTAGATTCTTAATCTCCTGATATCGTCTCTGAGAAAGCTTATTTAAGACAAATTGATACCATATTCTTATGTCTCGACCATTGAGTTTCAGCTTTTGTGCATCTGGAAGCAAATAATTCAATTTCGAAATTGATAATGAATATTTGCCCTGATTGTAAAAATGTAACGCGAGAGTGCGCCGAGTGAATTCCACGACGTATGGTACAGAATGTAACAAGGCCATCTTTTCGATTCGGGTTATCTCTGCAATGGCCGATTCAATTTGTCCGCTATTATAACGAACAATCGCTGCATTCATTGTCGATATGAGTTCGTCTCCAGTCATTCTACATGCTCGAAATAGAACTTCCGCTCGAAGGTAGTTATCTGCAGATGCTTCCAAATCACCCAAGCGATACTTAATGAAACCAAAAATAAAATGCCATTCAGCAAGTAATCGATCGTCCTTGCCATGATAAGTTTCCAGGATTATTTTAGCCTTCTGCATAAAATCCACAGATCCATGATCACCATTAGAAATCATACAACGAGCTTTTTCAATTAACGCATGAACGTACCATGAATCTCCATCAGCATAATCGGTAGTAACGCGATCTAAATACCTAAATGCCTCATCAAGACGGGAAAGAATGATATGATGTTTTGCCAACTGAAGCCATATTTGCGCTCGCTCGATTTTATTATTTGGATTCTCCAAACATGCCTCTAATTCTTCAATACATTGTTCCGTCCGCTTCGCGTACCCAAGAGCCTTTTGTCGTGCCGACAAAGCATTCCATTCGAGATCTTTCCACAGATCATTGCTAAGCTCGATAATATCGGCAAAATCTCCATGCTTAATCATTTCATCCGCAATGGCATTAAAAACCTGAATGGCTTCAGGTTTAGAATTGTCCGCAAGCAGTTTTCGGAGTTTTGCTTTCTGATCGGCGTAGTCTTGCTCTTTAGGATCACTGTGGCATTCGTATATCGTCGCCACCGAAGAAAGATCTCGCGCTATTTTAAGCGGAGTTCGGACACTGACAACAGTCTTAATCTTTTGGGATTGAGTCAGAAGATAATCAATGACCCGGTCGATTTCTGCCACATAATCAATATTGTGAATGATAAGGTAATCCGACATTTCAGAAGCTAGCGTATGCAGTGACTTGAATTTCTCGAATGAGACCTTTTCATTGAGGGATACCCAAAAACATTGTTGGTCCTGCGATTGAAGTCTCAGCATTAATTGTTTCAAAACAAGTTTGGTTCCAGAACTGCCATCGTCCACGAGGATCAAAATCTGATAATGGGGAAGTTTGTCTCGGTGGAGTTGCATGGCCACCACAGCGTGGTTGGGGTCTTCCATGGGAAGCCCCCCTTGAATGAGCGGTCCAATATCCCGAATCTGATCCGAATTGATCATAATTGCCCCTTATTACGGGTAGTTTCGCTTTGAGTCAAATGGGTTACGTAAATAACGAGTATTTATCAGGTAATCCGGATAACCTTGCCTAAAGGTTTTTGGGGGGCTTCCGTAATTTGCCTTAGTCGTCTATAAGGATGCCTCGAAAAAGGGGATTGAGCTTGCATCGTCGTCATTTCTTAAAATTTTTAGCTGCCGGATTACTTATCGATCCTAAGATCTTATTTTCAAACGAGTTTCCAACGCCTCTATCCATTCTCCAGGGGGCCACCACCAACACACGCACTCAGCTAGCCGTTTTAGTGCCTAAAGACTCTGACTGGACTTATACTCTCCGTGAAAAAGGACAGCCGTTTCAGAGGTCGCCCCAGAGAGTTCGGCGATGGGAATACCCTTCATCCGAATGGGCTGTGGATCACGTTCACTTCGACCAGCTTCGCCCTTATCAACCCTATATCTTCCAGGTGAGTGATCGTCTCGGAGAATGGATTGATGAGAGAGAACTCGAAAGCCTCGATTTAAATAAAGAAAATCCGCGTTTGGCTTTTATGTCTTGCATGCGGGATTCCAAAACCAAAGAACAGCGCATCATGTGGGCACGAGTTATCGAGTCTCAACCCGATGTTCTTTTTTTCTTGGGAGACAATGTTTACGTTTCTGCACTATTTGCCAACAAACCGGACAAGGTCTGGAAGCGATACGCGGAGACCAGAAACTCGCTCGATATTTTTAAAACGAAACGTCTCATCCCAACATTTGCCCTATGGGACGACCATGACTACGGGGACGGAGATAACGGGGGAGCGTCTTATCCTCACAAGGAACAAACCAAACAAATTTTTAAAGCCTTTTTTCCTCAGGAACCAATGCCAGGACTCGAAAACGGCCCCGGGA
>CAZSZT010000069.1:0-7547 GCA_964611175.1 uncultured Bacteriovoracaceae bacterium | reverse complement strand
AGCAGTCGATTAAATGATCGTTCACAATGCCAACGGCTTGGAGTACCGCATAAATAATGGTCGAGCCCACAAATTTACATCCCCGAGCTTTTAAATCCCGGCTTATTTTGTCAGACAAAGGGCTGACGGCAGGAATTTCTTTTATAGTTCTAAAGCGATTTAGGATCGTTTTGTGATTCGTAAAACTCCAAAAATAGTTCGAAAGGGAGCCAAATTCTTTTTGGATTTCTAAAATACATTTTGCATTATGAATAGCAGCCGCCATTTTCAATTTATTTCGAACCAAACCTGGGTCCTTCAAAAGTTTTTTTAGACTGCGAGAATCAATACGGGCCATTTTTTGAGGATCAAAATCGTGGAAAACCTCTCTATAGCGACTTCGTTTATGAAGAACAATTCTCCAAGAAAGTCCAGCTTGAACCCCGCTCAAAATGAGGTGCTCAAAGAGTCTCTTGTCATCGGTCATTGGCTTCCCCCACTCCGTATCATGATATTCAATCATTTGGGGGTCATCTTTTGGCCATGGACAGCGTTTCATATTTTTCTTCTTTCCGCTACGTTGAGGATCAGGCATTGAGATCTATTAAAACAAATGGAAACGAAAGACATCCGAAATATTTGTATTATCGCCCACGTCGACCATGGCAAAACGACCCTGGTGGATTTTATGTTGCGACAGGCGGGGACCTTCAAGGCCCATGAAGAAGTGGGCGAGCGAATTATGGATTCCATGGACCTTGAACGAGAACGTGGAATCACGATTATGGCCAAGAACACAGCCATTCGAGTAAAAGGCCATAAAATTAATATTGTCGACACTCCAGGGCATGCTGACTTCGGTGGCGAAGTCGAACGCATTATTGGAATGGTCGATGGTGCTATTTTACTAGTCGATGCCGCAGAGGGTCCTCTTCCCCAAACCCGGTTTGTTCTCCAAAAAGCACTTCAACAAAATCTGAAAGTCATCTTGGTGATTAACAAAGTGGATCGAAAGGAGTGCGAAGGGGGGCAAAGAATTCAAGAGGTTGTGAATCAAACTTTCGATTTATTTGTGGAATTGGATGCGACGGACGAGCAGGCTCATTTTCCGATTGTTTATACTTGTGCGAGAGAGGGATGGTGCACTTTAAATTTCAATGACGTACCGAAATTTTTATCCAAACAAATGACGGGTACTTTGGAACCACTCTTTGACCTCATTTTAAAGGAAGTTCCAAAGCCTCGATCTGGAGAGGCTTCTGGATTTCAGATGAGAATTGCGAATCTTTCGTATTCCGATTATGTCGGCCGCCTAGCTATTGGGCGTGTCCTTTCAGGATCGATTCAAAGGAATCAAAAACTCATAAGGCGTGGAGAAAACGAACTTGGCCAGTCCGTCGAAGAACCTTTCACAGTCAGTCAGCTTTTTATTTATGAAGGTTTAAGGCAGACGGAAGTTGAAATTCTGGAGGCTGGCGAGATTGGCGTCATTGCAGGGACCGAGACCTTTGAAATCGGCGATACACTCGTAAGCGATCTGAGCATTTCGGCTTTAGAGAGAATTTCGATTGAAAAACCGACCATCGGAATGATTTTTTCAGTGAATACCGCTCCTTTTTCAGGGCAAGAAGGTGAGCCTCTTCAGTCTCGGAAACTTCGCGAGCGACTCCTAAGAGAGGTTCGGCACAATGTGGCTCTTCGTTTTGAAGAAACATCACAGCCCGATCAGTTTCGAGTTCTTGGACGAGGGGAATTGCAATTTGCCATTCTGATCGAACAAATGAGGCGAGAAGGTTCGGAGTTCATGATTGGAAAGCCTCTTGTTCTCTATAAAAAAGACGATCAAGGTCAGACCCTCGAACCTTTTGAAAAGGCCGTCCTCGATTTACCAGAAAACTTTGCAAGCGACGTTACGTCTCTCTTTCAAAGTCGAAAGGGAATTCTTCTTACGTACGAAAAATTAGGAACCACCTCTGGCGGGGGACACCGAGGGCGCGTTCGTTTGGAATTTGAAATTCCCACGAGAGGATTGCTTGGAATGAGATCCAAGGTTTTGACGAGTACTCGCGGCGAGGGTTTGATGAGCACTCAGTTTTTAGGTTATCGACCGACAAAGGGCCAAATCATTCACCGGATTAATGGAGCGATTGTTTCGGATCGATCTGGATTATCTACCGAGTATGCGATTCGCAATTTAGAAGATCGTGGAATATTTTTCTTTCAGCCGGGTGTTAAAGTTTACGAAGGGATGATTGTGGGGGAATCCAACAAGGATACCGATATCAATGTTAATATTGTTCGAGAAAAAAAGTTGACCAATATGCGCGCGTCTCATTTGGAAGCCCTCGTTCATCTTCAGGGAGTTCGAAAGATGTCCTTGGAAGACTGCCTCGAATGGATTGAAGAAGATGAGTGGATCGAGGTCACTCCAGAATCCGTTCGAATGCGAAAAAAGATCCTCGCTCAGAACCAGCGCCCCGTTCACAGACATCTTGAAAAAGATCCTTCTAAATTCGAATCTTGAAATTCAAAACCGATCTCATTCAGTCGCTTCGAAAACACCCGAGTACTTGAAAGCAGAAGTTCATCGGCCATTTCTCCGAAGAATATTCTTAAAACGAAAGCCGGAACCGGGGGGCCAACCGGTCTTCCCAAAGTACGGGCTAATGTTCCGGTGAAATCTGAATTTCGAATAGGAGAGCCCGAAGCTACATTTAAAGGTCCTGAGCTAACGTCATGATTCAAAAGGTACTCAATGACATGAATCACATCTCGAATGGAAACCCAGCTCATAAATTGTCTTCCAGAACCCAATCGACCCCCTAGGCCACATTTAAAGAAGGGAAGGATTTTCTTTAAAACGCCTCCTTTGGAACTTAAAATCATTCCAAAACGAAGCGGGTGCGTTCGGATGCCAGCGTTTTTTGCGGGATCTAGGCTTCTTTCCCATTTCTTACAAACTTCCGCCAGAAAGCCTTCTCCTAGATTCGAATCCTCACTCAGCATTTCATCTCCCCGATTGCCATAAATACCCACCGCCGACGCACTAATAAAAACTGCCGGAGGCCTTTCGCATCGAGAAAATGCTTCGGCCAGATAACGGGTTGGAAGGACGCGGCTGCCTTCAATTTTGTCTTTCAATTTGGAATTCCAGCGGCCACTCGCGACATTTTCACCTGCTAAATGAATGAACCCATCAAAACCCTCCAGTAAAACTCTGTCCACCGGCGAAGGATTGAGAGGCTCCCAAAAAATAGAAGTCGAATCCAATCGGTCTCGGCTTCGAACCAATGAAAAGATCTTATGACCTTTGGCCGAAAGAAAATCTGAAAGCTGAGTTCCGACAAGACCGGACGCCCCACTTATTAAAAATCTTTTCGGTTTCGGGTCGGAAGCGGAGCGCATATTTTAAATCTTCGCCAGATTTTGATGGATCTCGATTAATTTAAAGTGATGATTTTCCCATTGCAGACAAGCGACCCCACCTTTTTGAAGATCCATGGATTTCCCCAAACAGAGTCCGAGAAAAATGGGGATCCAATCTCCGTGAGAACAAAGGACGCAAATGGGCGGGCTTTCACTTTTCCACCAATCAAAAAAATCTAAAATGCGGTTCGCAAATTCCATGGAGCTTTCGTTTGACGTATTTTCGTTCAGTTCCTCGCGTATCTCGAGTTTTTGATTAAAAAACGTCGCCGCTGGTTCGAGAGTTTCTTGACAACGAATTTTGGGACTGGAAAGGAATAAAGGAGCTTTCATTTTCGTCATCCTTCTTAAGTAAAGATCGATAAGCTTTGCCTGATGTTGTCCTTTAAAACTAAGACCGTTATCCAGATGTCGATAAGTAGTATCGCGATGCGCGTGGCGAACAACATACAGCATTTCATTCATAGAAAGCTGTTTATACCTTCGGAACTTTTCGAGACTCAAGCGGAGTCCCTTGATACTTGGTTGCTGCGAGAATTTCAAAAAATGACTGGGTATTAACCGGCTGCGTGCCCAAAATGGGGGCTAAAGGGCGTTTATCATCCGCTTTAAGGGAGGCTAAGCCACGCTTTTTCCAATGACCTTGAGGGGTGAGTTCTCTTGCTTTAGTCGTATCGGAGATATAAGCGGGAATAAGAATTTCTTCGAGGTATTGATAGATCTTTGGATCTAAGATAGGGAACGCCAATTCCAAGCGAGAGAAAAAATTTCGGGGCATCCAGTCCGCACTTGAAAGATATAAGGCGTTCGAATCGGCGAAGTAATAAATGCGACTATGTTCTAAAAAGCGGTCCACAATACTCACCACTCGAATATTTTCGCTTAAACCTTTGACCCCGGGGATAAGAGAACAAGCCCCCCGAACAATCAAATCCACTTGAACGCCCGCTTTCGACGCCACATAGAGTTGTTCGACGACGGATTCATCGACGAGAGCGTTGACTTTGGCCACAATTCTAGCCTTGCGGCCAGCTTTGGCGGCTTCTGTTTCCGCTTGGATCAATTGGAGTAAACGACGATGGAGCTTAAGGGGCGCCGAGACGAGTTGTTTAAAAGTCGAAGGAATTTTCTTTTGAAAAACAGAATCGAAAAAATGTCGAGCGTCTTCACCGATTTCAGGCTGAGAGGTTAAAAGAGAGAGATCCGTATACTGTCGGGCTGTCGCGGCGTTATAATTTCCTGTCGAAAGGTGAGTATAAAGACGAAGCCCACTCTCTTCTTGTCTCGTAATCAGAGCGATTTTGGCATGAAGTTTTAATTTGCCGAATCCAAAGGCGACTTCAACGCCCGCCTTTCTTAAATCGTCAGCTAATTGCAAATTATTAAGTTCGTCGAACCGAGCTCGAAGCTCAATAATCACTCGAACCTTCTTGGATTTGGCCGCCGTTTTTAAATGATCGGTGATGGCCGACAGAGTGTCGATTCGGTAAACGGTTTGTTCGATGACGGTTACCTTTGGATCGGTGGCTGCCGTTTTGATCCAATCCACGATGGCGTCGAAGGAGTCGTAGGGATGATGCAGGAGGTAATCTTTGGTTTTCAGCCGGTCGAAAAGTTTTTTTGGAGAAAGCCCTGAGGGAGAGAGGGCACGGATCGGTGGATATTTTAGCCGAATAGATCCACTTGATTCTTCAGGTATGCCATGAAATACCGTCCACAATCCGTGAAGACATAAGGTGGAAGGGGCCGGAAAGATCTGGCCGGTTTCGAATTTGAGATGATGCTGTAGGCGATGAATGAGGGCCGGCGAAATATCTCCGACGTATTGAAGGCGAACGGGTTTCCCTTTTTCTCTTATGCCGATGCCTGACCGAATAATGTCTGGAATGGACGCCGTATCCTCTTCTTCGAGGTCCAAAGAAACATCGCCATCTCTCGTCAATCGAAAAACTCCAGGCTTTCCTTCGAGTCGAAAGGCGTCGGCGATGTGAGAAAGCAAAAGGTCGTCTAAAAAAAAGGCGTAGAAAATTTTTCCTTCTCGGAACATGAATACACTTTGAAAATTTCTAGGAATCTTAAACCAAGATCGGTGAACAAGAATTCCCAATTGATGATTCAACAATGCGCCCAAATGATTTACTGAAAATTCTTCAGGTACGCTGATTTGGGGAAGGATTTGTTCCGTAAAAATTTTTTTTCCAATTTCAAAGGCGGGGTCATCTGGTTTTGGTTTTCGAATAATTCTTACTTTGGCCTCCGAAAGTTCTTGAATCAGAACATGAAGGGTATCGACTTGGCGGTTTCCAAACTTTGCGACTGCCTCCAAAATATTGCGTCGAATATTCTTCAGACGATTTTCTAGCCGAGAATCTTTGGTTTTTGCGGTCAAAATAGAGCGATTTAAAGAGGAAAACCGAATCATAAAGAATTCGTCCAAATTGGAAGCCGTAATCGCTAAGAATTTTAGACGCTCCAAAAGCGGATTGGATGTCTGTCGAGCCTCGGTGAGAACCCTTTCGTTAAATTGAATCCAGCTCAAATCCCGATGAATAAATGGAGAATTCCGAGAAATAAGGAGGGAGGGTTGAGTTGGTAAAAGGAGGGGCGCCATATCTTAAATTTCCCAGGAAAGAACCTCTTTTTTCATCGCTTGTCTATCAAATCTGGAAGACTAGAAGACGTCATGTTAATCTTTGATGAATTGATGAGACTGGCTGTTATTGATTTAGGGACGAATTCCGTGCGTTTTGACGTTCACGAAATTCGAGAGGGTGGAGAGGTTTTTCAGCTACATCGTGAGAAGCTGATGATCCGACTCGGAGAGGGAGTCTTTCTCAAGGGGCGTTTGGATGTTCGAGCGACCCACCTTTGTTTGGAGGCCTTTAAGAGTTTTCAGAAGACCATTTCGGAACTTCGCGTAAAGAGAATCGTCGCGTTTGGGACATCGGCCTTAAGAGAGGCGCGAGACGGAGAACGGCTCATTCGGGAAATCGAACGAAAAACTCGGATTCGTATTCGAATTATCTCCGGAGAAGAAGAAGCCGGATTGATTGCAAAGGGAATTTTAAGTAACGAAAGCTCTCTTCGTGGCTATTATGCTTTGATCGACATTGGTGGTGGCAGCACGGAATTAAGTGTTTGCCGCGACCGAGAAATCGTTAAGTCAGCCAGTTTTCCGTTGGGAACTGCACGTCTTCAACAAGTTTTTTTAAAAACGATTCCGCCCGGCCGGGGAAAGCCCGGAAGATTGTCGTCGGTCGATCAACTGAGGCGACATATTCGGAGTGTTTTACTTTATAAATTAGTTTCTGAAGAATGGCCCAAGGCCCCCGTGATTCTGGGTTCGAGCGGAACCATTCGCGCACTCTCTAAAATCATTAAAAAGATTACTGATCAAGATGAAATCGAGCGTGGGGACCTGCAAAAACTCATTCGTTCGATGTTACCGATGAAACGCCAAGAGCTTCTGAGAATTTCCGGAATGGAGCCGCGTCGAGTGGATATGATTCTTTCCGGGGCCATCCTCCTTGAGGAGTGCATGAACGCTCTTCATGCGGAAACCGTTGAAATGACGGAATATTCTCTTCGAGATGGCATTCTTGAAAATGAAATCGAGCTTCTCAAAAAATTACGACATCCGTACAACAAAAATCCTCTCTTGGATTTATTAGCCGTGACTCGACGAATGGGGTTTCCGGTCGATTTATTTAAACACCGAGTTCAGATAGCCGAGTCGCTGTTTGACGGCTTAAAACGAATTCACCAGCTTCCTTCCGAGTGGAAATATTATTTAATCACGGCCAATGTTTTGCACGATTTCGGTCGTTCCATTAATCCGATTAGCTACGAGTCTCATTCTGCGTATATCGCATCGTTTGTGGATGTCCCCCACTGGAACGAGGACGACCTGGAATTCATTGCTGCACTTTGTTTGCGGCATACCGGTTCAAAGGTTTTAAAAAAAGATTTGCCGTTCAAAAAAAACAAAAGAAAACAAAAAGCTTTTTTAAAACTTTTGGCTATTCTTAGAATTGCTGTCGCGATGTCTTTTCAGCAAACTCACGGTATCAGCCTTAAACAAATTTCTTCTAAGGGTAGGCGTTTAACCATGCGACTCTCCGCAAGGCAGTCTTTAGCCTTGG
>CAZSZT010000068.1:0-7550 GCA_964611175.1 uncultured Bacteriovoracaceae bacterium | reverse complement strand
TTTCAAATTTTTCGGACTTTCCATTAATACGATGACCCTCGGAGGTTTGGCGGTCGCCATCGGAGAACTCGTCGATGATGCGATTGTCGATGTGGAAAATGTTTTTCGGCGTTTAAAAGAAAATCGACGAGCCTCGGAGCCTCGCCATCCATTTCGTGTGATTTATTTGGCTTCCTTGGAAGTGCGTAATTCCATCGTCTTTGCGACCGTGATTGTTGTCCTTGTTTTCATACCCTTATTTTATTTGAGTGGGATCGAAGGTCGTTTATTTATCCCGCTTGGGGTGGCCTATATTGTCTCCATTCTGGCGTCGCTCGTTGTTTCTTTAACCCTCACGCCCGCTCTTTGCTCCTTTCTTCTTACGAAAGGAAAGTTGATGGATCACGAAGACGGAAAATTTGTACTCTGGCTCAAAAGGCAAGATCGCCGTCTTCTCGAGTGGGCGTTGCCGAGGCCGAAAACCGTGATAGGCCTTTCAAGTCTATTTTTGTTGGCCAGCTTGACTCTCATCCCCTTTATGGGGAAAGAATTCCTTCCTAAATTTAATGAGGGAACGGCGACCATCAATGTTTTAGCTCAGCCGGGAACCTCCCTTGATGCGTCGAACAAAATAGGCACGAAGGCTGAAAAGCTTATTTTGGAAGTTTCTGAAGTGAAGTCCGTCGCTAGACGCACGGGACGAGCCGAGCTCGACGAGCACGCCGAGGGGGTCCACTATTCTGAAATCGATGTGGACTTTAAGGAGGGCGGACGCCCAAGACCCGAGGTGCTCGAAGAAATTCGACAGAAGTTAAGCTCGGTGAATGGGGTTTTTACAAGTATCGGTCAGCCCATCTCTCATCGACTCGATCATTTGCTGTCTGGAGTACGGGCTCAAATGGCCATCAAACTTTTCGGCCCGGAGCTTTCAACACTTCGAAAGAAAGCTCAGGAAATCTATCGTGCTCTCGAGGGAACTTCTGGTCTCGTTGATCTTCAAGTGGAGCAGCAAGTTCTCATTCCGCAGGTGAAAATACAACTTCTTCGTGAAGAAGCTGCAAAATTTGGTATTTCGCTCGGTGATCTTGCGGCCCTTCTGGAGAAAGCTTTGAATGGGGAAGCCGTTGCCCAGCTCATTGAAAGTCAGCGTGTCTTTAATATTTTTATGCGCTTTGATGATAATAGCCGGGGTAACCTGGACCTGATTCGTCAAACGACTCTTAAAATTATGCCTGACGGCAGTCGCGTTCGTATTGCCGACATTGCCGATGTTTACGAATCAACAGGCCCCAATATTATTAACCGAGAGAACGTCCAACGGCGAATTGTCGTTCAGGCCAATTCCTTCGGTCGCGATCTGAATAGCCTTGTGAATGAAGTGAAATCGCGCATCCGTGAAAGAGTGGAACTTCCGGAAGGTTATTTTCTTCAGATCGGCGGCCAGTTCGAAAGTCAGCAGGCGGCCTCCCGTCTTATTTTGTTTTTGGGTCTTTTATCGTTGATGGGTATCTTTCTCGTTCTCTATGCTCACTTTCGTTCGAGTTTCATTGCCATTCAAATTATGCTGAACATTCCGATGGCTCTCATCGGGAGTTTAGTGGCCGTTTTTCTATCGGATCGAACGCTTTCGGTAGCGAGTCTTGTGGCGTTTATCACGCTCTGTGGGATCGCGAGTCGAAACGGCATCATGATGATCAGCCATTACCTTCATTTGATGAAGCATGAAGGGGAAAAGTTTACAAAGGAAATGGTGGTCCGAGGCTCTCTGGAGCGTTTAGTGCCAGTTCTGATGACCGCCTTGACGGCCGCGCTTGCCCTGATTCCGCTTGCTCTTTCGGGAGGTCAACCCGGCAAAGAAATTCTGCAGCCCCTTGCCGTCGTCATCCTTGGGGGACTTTTGAGCTCAACGTTGCTCGACATGATCGTCACGCCAACGGTATTTTTTCGTTTCGGCCGTCGTTCGGCTGAAGAATCATTAATGGAAGAAACAAGAGGAGAGAACGTATGAAGGTATTTTTAGTTTTAATGGGATGGATTTTATGGACGACCGGTGCTTATGCGCACGAGGGGCATGATCACGGAGCAAAAGGGCTCCAGCCCTCTCAGGGGGGCGTTATCCATAAGGGAACGAAATTGAATCTTGAGGTCGTGCAGGAAAGTGGCGAATTGAGGCTTTTCCCACTCGATACCAATGCCAAACCACTCAAAGCCACCGATTTAAAAATTTCTGGAACTTACGAACTTCCCAGAGGCAAAGCGGAACCCCTCGCCTTAAATGCTCAGAAGGATCATTTTTCTGCCACCGTGGACGCCAAGGGGGCGCATCGTTATGCTGTGAATCTTAAAGTGGATTATAAAGGCCAATCCGAATCTTTTAGTTTCCAAGTGGAACCCGAAGAGTAGAGGTTTGCCATGCGCGGGCTGTCAGATTTTGGACTTGCGTTCCTTTTTTTCGGTTTGCTTCAGACGAGCGCCGAGGGAGAAGCGCTGCATTTGAAGGGCGTTCTTAAAACGGCTCGAGAACTCAGTCCGGAAATGCAATTGATGCAACTTGAAGCTCAGGCAAAAAGGAGAGCGGCCCAGAGCTCTTATGGAAAAATTCTTCCTGAATTTGGAGTCGAAGGCGGGGCTCGATCAAGCCGAGAAAAAGAAAAAAGAAACGATCATTTTTACTATGGGTATGCTCGTTATGAACTGAGCCTCGAGGAAATTTACACCTTTAAGGCCGCGCTCAGCCGTAAGCAACTGGCCGATCGAGAGCAAGCCCTTGTTCGCAGTCGGATCGAGCGTTTGGTTGCGGATCATTTCTTTGAAGCCGCCTTGCTGCAAGAGCGAATCAAACTTAAAGAAGAAGATCTTAAACTCACGGATCTGCAAATGGTTTCCGCCAAGAGACGCGTCGAAGGAGGGCTTGCGACCCAGACGGATATTTTGGAATTCCAACTTCATCAGCAGGAGTTGAACAATGACTTGGAAATCTTGCGTTCGGAGCTTGCGATGCATCTCCGGGAATTGCAGCGTTTGAGTGGAATGCCCTCGATTGTTGAAATGCTTAGTGTGGATTTTCCTTTGCCTCCGGAGCCTCTCTCGACGGAATCCGAATTATGGGATTCCGTGGCTCGAAATAGTTTGGAGCTGACAACGGCGCGAGCCGAAGTCGAGATTGCGCGCTCGGAAAAGGGCGTGAGTAGGGGAGCATGGTTGCCTCGACTCTCTGCGGAAGGTCAGTACGGAAAACTCGTGGAAACGGATTTTTTTGAATCCAAAAAGAATTCGTGGGAAATCGTGGGCAAAGTCACGATTCCTCTTTTTTCAGGAACGTCCAGTTTGCGTGATTTTCAGGCGAAATCCTATGAAGCCGATCGCGCTCAGATTAACCTCGCTCAGGCGGAAATGAAGACGAGGAATACCTTGCAGACGATTTTGGAAAAGATCGCCAAGTGGCGGGCAAGACTTGCCGGGGAGCGCACAAATGTAGAAACGGCCGATGCTTACTATAAGGCTGTAATGTCTGAATATCGACGAGGGGTCAAAAACTCTCCCGATGTCGCGAGTGCCACAGATAAGCTCTTTGAGGCCAAGGAGCGTCTTCTCGAAGCTAATAAGGAATTAAGTTCGACTTATTTAGACTTGTTGACCCTGCAGGGACGAGTGTTGGAAGACTAAAAGAGAACGCGATAAACGTAATCAATCACTGAGGGTTTCTGACATAAGTCACCTCTTTCTTGACTGACAGAATGAAGGCAGGAGTCGTTTTCATATAATGGATATAAGTTTCTCCAGACGTTTTAATCGCATCAGCTTCTTCGCGTTTCGCGAGACGTATATAGGTCCAAACCAAAATGGGAAACATCACGAATGTTGGAAGTGTGGGCCACTGAAGTAAGAAGCCAAACATAATCACGATGAAGGCCGTATATTGTGGATGGCGAATGCGAGCATAGGGGCCTGTCGTCGCGAGCGTATGGGTTCGCTGAGCGCGATGAAGGACCGAAGACATGAGTACGATGTTCTGTGAAGAGCCAATAGGCGATGGCACTCATTACAAGAACGATTCCGATCGTACGCGCTTTATGTCTGCTGTTTGCGTGATGACAGCTTGTTTCCTCACTTGATTTTTTTATATCGTTCATCTCCATTCATCATTCTATCTTTTAGGCTGAGGTCCCTGCCCTGTACTAAGGTACACTCCCATTCGTTCATTTCACCTGATGAGCTTGGCAGCATTTCGGCACGTAGTGTTTGATGGCATTCACGGCGTTCATGGCTTTCTGCATGAATTCTTGAGCCCTTGTAATCGCCTGATATTTCGGGTGCATTTTCCAAATTTCCGCAATCTTTCGATCAATCGCCTCTGCTTCTTCGGCAGTTTCAATACGTTGCGGATTTTGATGATTATATCCACTTTCTGCGCTCGGACTACGCAAGTGAATCACCGCCTCATAGCGAGAAAGTTCTTTTTTGGCATTTGTTTTTAAAGAGTCATAAAAGTATTTTTGATCCCCCACCCAATAGGCAAGACCATCCAGAGTGCCTCGATCACAAAGAATCACCGCATTCTTCTTTTCTTCCATGGCCATTTGTTCAAGTTCTCGCTGTACATGAAAAATCGCACGCTGGATTCCGAGCCGAGAAGTTTTATCTTCACCGCGAGGGAATCGCCCCGAAAAAAGAATGCTTGCCGCTTCGGGAAGAATTTTCACATGCTCGCAAAAGGATTTTTTGACGAGCTCTAAGACTGCCGTCTTTCCGGCACCGGGTCCACCCGTAAGCACGATCAACTTTGGATCATGCAGTGGAATTTCGCATTCACATTGTTCGCCCTGATGGGGTTTGTGAGTGTATTGAGATGTTTCGATTCTTCGACGTGTCGAATATACATTATTCTGACCTCATCAAAGCCGAATTTTCTTTAGCCGAAGCGCATTCAAGACAACTGAAAATGAGCTTAAAGCCATTGCAAGACTAGCAAAAATCGGACTTAAAAGAGTTCCAAACAATGGATAGAGAACTCCTGCGGCTATAGGTACGCCCAGTGCGTTGTAAACGAACGCAAAGAATAAATTTTGCCGAATATTTCGCATGGTTCCTCGACTGAGCCTTATCGCCTTGGCAATGCCGCGAAGATCGCCTTTCACCAAAGTCACGCCGGCGCTTTCCATCGCGATATCGGTGCCACTGCCCATCGCTACACCCACCTGAGCTTGCGAAAGTGCAGGCGCATCGTTGATGCCATCACCTGCCATCGCGACTATTTTGCCTTCCGCTTGAAATTTTTTGATCACATTAACTTTTTCTTCCGGAAGCACTTCGGCAATCACTTCATCGATCTGAAGTTTACGTGCGACAGATTCCGCCGTCGTACGATTATCCCCCGTAAGCATGACCAGCCTTATGCCATGCTTATGAATGAGTTCAATGGCTTCGTGGGTGGAAGCTTTAATAGGATCGGCCACTCCTAAAAGGCCTGCTGCCTGTCCATCCACCGCCATAAACATTACTGTTTGCCCCTCTTTTCGCAATTCATCGGCTTTATTCAGAAGATTTTCGAGGGCGATCGCTTGGTTTTCTAAAAGTTTTTTATTTCCAAGTGCGACTTTTCGTCCCGCCACACTTCCTAAAACTCCCTTGCCTGTCACTGATTGAAATTGATCCGGTTTTACAATTGGAATGCCTCGTTTTTTGGCCCCGCGTACAATCGCTTGCGAAAGTGGATGTTCACTACCTTGTTCCAAACTTCCTGCAAGTCGAAGCATTTCATGTTCGGAGAGAAGAGAAGTCGGAATCACCGAGACCAGCTCGGGATGTCCTTCGGTGAGCGTTCCCGTTTTATCGACGACGAGTGTGTCGACCTTTTGAAAGGTTTCAAGGGCTTCAGCATTTTTGATAAGAATTCCTGAGCCCGCCCCGCGACCAATGCCCACCATAATCGACATCGGAGTGGCAAGCCCTACGGCACAGGGACAAGCGATGATTAAAACCGCCACTGCGTTTACGATCCCGTACACAAGCGACGGTTCAGGTCCGATCGCCCACCAGATAAAATGCGTGAGGACGGCAACACCGACAACCGTGGGTACAAAGTAGGCAGCGACGAGATCGGCCAATCGCTGAATAGGCGCGCGACTTCGTTGAGCCTCCGACACCATATGAACGATTTGCGACAGAAGCGTATCTTTCCCAATGCGGGTGGCCTCCATCACAAAACTTCCTGTTTGATTGACAGTGGCCCCTGTTACTTTCGAGCCCGCTTCTTTGGAGGCGGGGATGGGTTCGCCTGTGATCATCGATTCATCGACGTGACTCGATCCTTCGAGGACATATCCATCTACGGGAATTTTTTCACCGGGACGAACACGGAGTTGATCCCCGACCTGAACGTCTGAAAGAGGAATATCTTCTTCATGACCATTGGCCCGTACAAGGCGAGCAATTTTTGGAGCGAGTCCAAGAAGTTGTTTTATCGCCTGTGATGTTTGACTACGGGCTCTGAGTTCCAAGACCTGGCCCAGCAAAACCAAGACGGTAATAATGGAAGCCGCTTCAAAATAAACACCGATCGTTCCGTGCTCGTTGCGATACGAGGCAGGAAACAGATCCGGAAGGAAGACGCCAACCAAACTATAGAGATACGCAAGCCCTACGCCGATCGCTATGAGCGTAAACATATTGAGATTTTTATTTTTGATTGATTGCCACCCGCGCACAAAAAAGGGCCAGCCAGCCCAAAGCACAACGGGCGTCGATAAAGTGAGCTGAATCCACTGACCCCATCGACTTTGGATAAAACCAACCACAGCCGCTGGAAGGAGATGTTCAATCATGACACTTAAAAGAGGAATCGATAGGAACAGACTTATCCAAAAACGTCTCGTCATATCCACAAGTTCAGGATTTTTTTCCATTTCGACTGACACGATTGATCTTGGTTCAAGCGCCATCCCACATTTAGGGCAACTGCCTGGTTTTGGACTCACTACTTCCGGATGCATCGGACAGGTATATTCGATTCCTTCTTTTGCTAAATTTCGAGCACGGATTTCTAAAATGGGTTCCATCGTTTAATCCTTCGTCTGTCCGAAGAGTTGAATAAGTTCACGAATTTTACTTTCAGCTTCGTGATTATCTTTGGCACGCATGGCAGAAACCACACAGCCGCGCAAATGTCGCTCCATGATCGAAGATTCGAGAGAGCGAAGAGCAGCTCGTACCGCTCGAATTTGGATAATGATCTCAGGACAATATCGACGCTCATCGATCATTCTTTGAATTCCGTCCACCTGGCCTCGAATGCGATTGAGACGTTTATTCTCAACGGAGTGATCGTGATAACCGGAGGGAGGCGATTCGTGTTTTACCTTGGTCACTTTAATTTCGTCAAAGCCCTGCCCGAAAGAACCTGAAATCTTCCGCTTTTTAAAAGTTTTTGCTTGCACCGATCCCACCTTGATACATACCCTACAGGGGTATTAATGATGTTGTAAAGTTTTAGGGGGACTCATGAAACAATTTTTATTGATAGCAAGCTTCGCTATGGTTATCGCAGGTTGCGGTGACAACAACGATCGCCT
>CAZSZT010000067.1:0-7557 GCA_964611175.1 uncultured Bacteriovoracaceae bacterium | reverse complement strand
AACACCTGGAAAAGATCCATTATATTCAGGAATAACGGCTATAATTCCATTGGTTTCAAGGACCGTCTTTACAAAGGGTTCAAAGGGCTTGGGTTTTTTAGCGTAAGATCTCGGTTCAAAAAGCTCGATGGGAAGTTCTTGGAGGTCCAGAAGTTTGATCTCCTCCGCCTGGATCAATTGCTGTTCTAGATACTTTTGAATATAACCGGAAACTCGACGGGTATAGGAGCCAGGTCTATTGGTAGACGAAAGCACGGTTATTTGCATTCTCTAGCGTTAACACGAATTCACTAACCTTGAAAACCAAAGTCGGTTAGCCTTTTTCGAGTTGTGAATATTTTCATTCTTTCTCGAAATCAGAATCTTTACTCGACCTCTCGTTTGGTGGAAGCCGCCGAGAGACGTGGGCATGATGTTTTTGTAAAAGACCCTCTTAAGTTCACTCTTCAAGTTCAAAACCCCCCAAGTATTGCCTATCATTCAAAGCCGGTAACCATTCCGCATGCAGTGATACCTCGAATTGGAGCATCGATCACGCATTTTGGTTTGGCGGTGGTTCGACAATTCGAGCAGATGGGAGTTTTTACTCTGAATTCATCGGATGCGATTTCCTGCAGTCGCGATAAACTTGAAGCTCTTCAACTTTTAAGCCGGCATAAAGTTCCTCTTCCAAATACCGCCTATGTTCGAACACGAAAAGAAATCCTAAAAGCCATTGAAGCGGTCGGTGGAGTTCCGGTTGTTATTAAACTGGTTCAAGGGGCCCAGGGAACGGGAGTTGTTTTGGCGCAAGATCTGCACTCCGCTCAAGCGATCATTGAACTCCTTCAGGTCATCAAGCAAAATATTTTGGTTCAGAAATTCATCGAGGAATCCAAAGGAAGAGATATTCGGGCTTTTGTGGTAGGAGGAAGGGTCGTGGCGGCTATGCGAAGAACGGCCACGAATCCCTTTGAATTTAGATGCAATGTTCATCGCGGAGGACAGGCCTCTCCGATCGAACTTCCTCCTGACTATATTAAGGTGGCGCTTCATGCGGCCAAGCTTTTAGGCCTGAATGTGGCAGGAGTCGATCTGTTGGAAAGCAAGGATGGTCCTTTAATTAATGAAGTGAATTCGTCGCCTGGGCTTGAGGCCATCGAGCGGGCCAGCGGTGTGGACATTGCTGATGAAATCATTCAGTCCATTGAAAATTGTGTGGCATGACTTCCATTAAAAATCGAAAAACGCAGATCACCCAGGTGAATACCGTTATTCGAAAAATTCGACGAGCGGAGCGGCGGGTTCTCGTGGGCTGGATTCGGTTTGCGCATAGGCATCAGAATTCGCATATGCTTCCTATCGCTTTATTCGCTTTGCTCTATATCGACGGTTTTACGTCCATTATTCCAAGTACGGTTTGTTTGATCGTTTCCATCACGATCAGTCCCCAACGATGGCTATGGTTTGTTAGTATTTTTGCGACGGCAACGACTCTCAACAATACAAGTACTTATATTCTTGGCAGGATATTTTCAAAGAAAGCTCTTTATGAAGTTGTCGATTGGATTCAGATGGAAGTGTTTTGGGCTAAAGCCGAAGCAGCAATTCAGCAGTATGGTGCCTTCGCAACATTTTGGGGAGCGATTATCGGTCTTCCGACTCAGATGATTACAGCGATTATTGGGATCGCGGATGCCAAGCTTCTCCGTGACGATCCAAGTGTTTCGACCATTTTTGCAAAAGCGATCTTATTTGCCTTTCTTGGGCATACGGTGAAAGCCTTGGTGATTGCCCTGTTAACACGTGCTGGGTGGTTGAAACTTCAAAAGAAATTCGGTAGCGAAGCGGGAACTCAGCCTAGCACTAGTATTTACCGGCACTAGGTGTACTAAAATTCAAATTTTTTATTCAGTAAACTGGTTTGATACTGCTGATCGATTTTATTTTTTGTTTTAGACACGGCAATTTGAGCCTGCTGAAGAATGCTTTGCTGAGTGAGCTCTGCCGTGGCTTGGGCGATATCGGTATCACCAGCTTGGGAGGCCGCCGCCAGAATATTTTCGTTTTGAATGGCGTTGGCATTTTCGCGATATTCAAGAGCGCTTTGTTGAGCCCCGATTTCCGATTGGACCTGAAAGGCTCGACTGAGGGCCGTGTCGATCGTGGCCAAGGCGTCTTGAGCGTCGGACTGAGTGGAGACTCCGGCAGCATTCATTCCAAGAGCCGAACTTGTAAGACTTCCAACACTTATCGTAGACGTATCTCCTTGATTGGGGCCTGATTGGATTTCTTCACTGAATCCGCCTTCTACCAAATGATTGCCATTAAAATTTGTTTGGGAGGCGTTGAGATCGATTTGCTCAACCAAGGCGTTAAATTCCAAACTCAAATTCGATCGGTCTTGGTCGCTCAATGTGCCGTTAGAAGCCTGAACGGCGATTTCTCGAGCCCGTTGAAGAATTTCGATGGCTCCTGTTCCCGCTCCTTCGGCAATGCTGAGGCTACTTTTTGCCACCGAGATATTATTATTGGCCGTCTGAAGACTTCGAGAAGCGCTTTCAAGGCCTTTGAGAATGGCACTTGTTGCGGGGTCATCTTTGGCGGAATTAATTCTCTTTCCCGTGCTCAACTGATTTAGCGTTTGGTAAAGTTGCTTGGTTGTCTTATTTAACTGTTGGTTAATGAAATTATTTGAAATCTTCATGTCTAAGCCCCGCCTTTATTCTTTTAATTTTACGATGCGGGGCGGTATACGCCTAGGCCGTCAAAAAGATGACTTTATTTAAACAAATGATTTCTTGAGAAAACGGCCTTAAGAAAGTAAAAATCTTCGGATATGGCATTACCGAAAAGAGAAGAAGTCATTAGTTTTGACCGAATTGATAATACCCGAAATATTGGGATCTCGGCCCATATTGATTCGGGGAAGACGACATTAACCGAGCGCATCCTTTATTATACGGGCCGCATTCATAAGATTGAGGAGGTTAAAGGGAAGTCCGGCGTCGGCGCGACCATGGATTATATGGATTTGGAACGAGAAAAAGGGATTACCATCCAATCCGCGGCTACTTTTTGTCGTTGGGGCGATTATGCTATCAATATCATTGATACACCCGGCCACGTTGACTTTACGATTGAAGTGGAGCGAGCCCTTCGTGTTTTGGATGGAGCTATTATGGTTCTTTGTGGCGTTGCTGGAGTTCAATCTCAGTCGATTACCGTCGATCGCCAAATGAAACGTTATGGAGTTCCTCGATTAGCTTTCGTGAATAAGTTGGATCGACAGGGTGCGAATCCGTACCGCGTTGCGGATCAATTGAAAGAAAAACTTGGGCTCAATCCGATCATGGTTCAAATTCCCATTGGACTTGAAGATCAACATCAAGGCGTCGTCGATCTCGTTGAAATGACCGCCACTTATTTTGATGGAGATAATGGCGAACATATTCGTGTGGAAAAAATCCCTGCCGATTATGAGCAGAAAGCCAAAGACTATCGTCAAAGAATGGTTGAAGCTTTAGGGGATGTGGACGATGAAGTGGCGACGAAATATCTTGAAGGTATTGAAATCACTAATGAGGACATCCACAACGCGATTCGCCGTCAAACCTTGGCGTTGAAAATTACCGCTGTTTTTTGCGGATCCGCCTATCGAAATAAAGGAGTGCAGAAACTTTTGGACGGAGTTGGGCGTTATCTTCCATCTCCCAAGGAGCGGGTGAATAAAGCCTTTGATTTAAATAACAATGAAGCGGAGGTTATTCTTGAAGCAGAGCCCTCGAAACCTTTCGTGGGGTTAGCCTTCAAATTAGAAGATGGACGGTACGGCCAGCTTACGTATCTTCGTCTTTATCAAGGCTCTCTGAATAAAGGCGATTTTATCGTCAATGCGAAGGATCAAAGGCGGGTAAAAGTTGGCCGGATTGTTCGGATGCACGCCAATGAAATGATCGATATTGAAGCCGCGCGGGGTGGCGACATCATTGCCATGTTTGGAATCGACTGTCATTCCGGAGATACTTTTTGCCATGAAGATGTTCGTTATTCCATGACCTCGATGTTCGTTCCGGCACCGGTGGTAAGTTTGGCGGTGAAACCTAAAGACAAAGCTTCGTTAAATAATTTTTCAAAAGCTTTGAATCGTTTTACAAAAGAAGATCCAACGTTTCATGTTCATGTGGATGAAGAATCAAACGAGACGATTATGTCAGGGATGGGTGAGCTTCATTTGGAGATTTATACCGAGCGCTTGAAACGGGAATATTCCGTGGAAACGGAAACGGGCGCTCCGCAAGTGGCGTATCGCGAATCCATTACCAAGCCGACCGTCTTCGATTATACGCATAAAAAACAAACGGGGGGGCAGGGCCAATTTGCCAAAGTCGTTGGAACGATGGAGCCGCATTCCGATGCTGCCGTCGATTATGAATTTGTCGATGAAATTGTCGGTGGCCGTATTCCTCGGGAATATATTCCTGCTTGCGATAAGGGCTTTAAAGAACAACTTCAAAAGGGGCTTCTGATTGGATTTCCGGTTGTTAATGTTCGCGTTCGATTGCAGGACGGAGCTTTCCACGTCGTCGATTCTTCCGAAATGGCATTTCGAATTTGTGCTCAAACCGCGATTCGTGAATTTTACCACAAAGCGGGGCCTATTATTTTGGAACCCATTATGAAGGTGGAAGTGGAAACACCTGAAGAGTTTCAAGGAACCATTTTGGGCTCTCTTAATCAAAGGCGCGGGGCGATTTTAGGAACCGACGCCCAAGGAAATATTTCCGTTGTAACAGCGGAAGTGCCACTGGCGGAAATGTTTGGTTATTCCAATGCGATTCGCTCGGCGACTCAAGGAAAAGCGACTTTTACGATGGAATTTGCTAAATACGCTCCGGTACCGAAGCAAAAACAAGAAGAGCTGATTAAAAAATACCAAGAAGAACGAGCCAAAGCTCAGAAGTAATTTTGGAAAAAACCAAATTTAAAGGTTTGGTTTTCTTTTTCCATTTTATTTTCTTTCTTCTCGTCTTATAAGCGGTGTTTCTTTAACCGAACTAAATTTTTGAGCGAACTCTTGGTATTCGTGTTGAAGGTCCTTCAATTCGTTTTGAAATTCTGTTTTGGCATTCTCCCACTCCGCCTGAGTTTTTGTCTCCAATTCCTGCCATTGCCCTTTCAGCGCCTCTTTCTTCCTTTGAAGGTCCGCTTTGGCACCTTCATACTCTTCTTTGAGGTCTTCCCGCATTTCATTGAGTTGCTTTTCAGAGCGAGAAATCTCCTCTTCTATGTCTGTGGATAACTCATTCCATTTTTGGGCTAATGCCGATCGGTCATCGGAATCTGCGGGCACTTGAGTTGTCGTTTGATCGGAGGCTGGTGACCCTCGGTCCTTGCAGGCCAAAAAAGAAATTCCCAATCCAAATACAAAAACACTTAAATAAGTTATTTTCATAATCTTTCACTCCTCATTGGGTTTTTTGTACGCATTTTTAAACGTCAACGATACTATCTTTAGTTAGAGAGGGCGCCGTCGAAGGAAAATTCTGGATCAATCAGCGATTCTTAGAAGAGCCTTCCATTCGGATTCCTTAACCGGGTGAATCGAAAGGCGGGAGCCTTTTTGGAGGAGGCTCATTTTTTGGCATTCTCGAATTCTTCGAATTTCAGCCAGATCAAGAAGCCGCGGCAACTTTTTTATAAACTCAACTTCTCGAAGCATCCACCGAGGTTTTTCTGCAGTTGCCATTTCATCGTAGTATTTTGATTTCCTATCAAATTGAGTAAGATCTGGTTTGGCGGCGCTAACGATTTTCACAATTCCCGTGATCCCTGAAGGTTCCGCATTGGAATGGTAAAAGAAGGCCAAGTCTCCTTCGTTCATTTGATCTCGCATAAAATTTCGAGCTTGGTAGTTCCGGACTCCCGTCCAATCGGTGCGTCCATCTTTCTTCATATCGTCGATTGAATAATCTTCGACGTCCGATTTAAGAAGCCAATACTTCATGGCCCCAGGTCAGTACGGATAAAGTCCATATGGTTAATCGAATTACCATTCAGCGTTCTTATATGAAAAAGATAAGTGCCAGAAGGGATACTTTCCGGAATTTCCATGGTTTTAAAAAAGGGGACCATTTGAGTTAGGCAATTTTCGCCGATCATTTCCACGACCGGTAAAATCTCAATCACTCGGTCCGTCTCGGTACGGCGTCCGATCGTTGTTTGCTCGTCTTTAAATCTCATGCAGGTGTTTGAAAACGATCCCGTAAGAGTAACAAGTCTTCGATAGCCTAACGGATCGTTATGAAGAAAAATGGACTGAACGGGTGCGTATAGAAAATTGTCGACTTGTCCTCCTTGACGCGCGTGGCTAACCGGCAAGACAGACAAAATACGATCCACATTCTTAACATGAGCGATTTTGTAATTTCCTTCCGGAAGAATTCCGACGTCGATTACTTTAAAAAATGGAGTTTTTACCTGGGTGCAAACTTTATTGAATTTGAAAACTTCGTACTGAAATAAAATCAGATTATATTCCAAATAGATCTTTGCCCAACCGCCACCTAAGGAATAACAAGTATTTGGAAATTCTCCAACCAGAACGAATTGGGCGACATCATTGTCGTCAAACCCTTTTGGAGTGTAGACGGCTTGGACGGGCCAATCGATTTTTTGAGGCCGATCGTCATGGGGGCCTTCCTGTGCTAACAACATAAACGACACAACAAAAGAAACGGCTACCGAAACACTACTCATCATCCCCTTGCCCTCCATAGACCATTTAGCACCAAGTCTCAGGGCTGCGTCATTACTTTTTTAATGCTGGGAACGTGACAAGAAAGCCGAGAATCGGCTTTAAATAGGCTTATGACTGCGGATATCGCCACCACGGGGCATCAGAGTCCACGGAAGCTTTTAGAGGCTCGATACGATGCATTCGTAAGGGGAAATGTCGATTTCATTCTTGAAACCCATCATCCCGATACTCGAAATCAGGTGGATCGGCAGGCGATCGAATCCTGGGCTAAAAATTCGAAATGGCTGGGGATTCACTTTGAAGAAGAGGAGGTCAAAGGGGATAAGGCCACGATCTCCTTTTGCGTTCGTTACGAAAAGAATTATGAAACAATTAATCACCGAGAACTCGCCGAGTTTCGAATGCATGAAGGTCGGTGGTATTATTACGATTCCGAGTTCCCAAAAGCCACCCCGGAAAAGCGAGAAGAAACGAAAGTTGGGCGAAATGATCTGTGCGTTTGTGGGTCGGGGAAAAAATATAAAAAATGCTGCGGTGTTCGTCCTTAAGCCTTTTTAGAAATCTGCCGATTAATCCTATGTGTTCCTTCCCATCGGCTTTAATTTACCTTTTTTTCGGTTTCCCGTTGTTACGGTGTTTTGGATTTTAACGAGCACTTTCTTTTTTATTTTTTTGACGCGAACGGGAGCGGGGGACGCGGGGCTTCATTCTCCCCTGTATGACTGGTCGGTCGTTCCAGCCAACTCCAATCCTTATTGGAAGTATTTTACGTATCAGTTCGCACACGCTTCTTGGGGCCACCTCGTTTCGAATATGTG
>CAZSZT010000066.1:0-7565 GCA_964611175.1 uncultured Bacteriovoracaceae bacterium | reverse complement strand
TTCGCCGAATCGGAAATAAAAATCCTTTCATCCTTTTCAATAAAGAAAAGGCCACAGCTTCTTAACCGATCGACGGCGGCAATCAAAATATTTTGGCTTCGGATAACAAAGGCGAAGTTTCCATTCAGTTCCGAAAGAAATTCTTTTTGGACCGCCGACCTTTCATTTACAAAATTTTCTGAAAGAAATTTGGAGAATGAAGTGTCTTCTAACCATAAGTCTTTAAAAAAGACTCCTCCCTGTGTCCAAATCTGAAGACCTTCATCAAAAGAATAGAAATGCCAGGAACGCCCCCTTTTTTCGGTGAGATCGATTAAGCTTTCCATAAAAGAGCCTTAAAGAAATCTTCACTCGAAACTTTTAAAGTGCGAAAAATCATAAATGCAAACCACATCCACAACGCAAAACCTGAGAATGAAAATAAAAAAATCGCAAGTTTTGGGTCTTGAAAATATCCCCCGATGATAAGACTGAGGGCTCGCGTGACAAAAAGACCAAGATTAAAAATCAGATTCAATGAATGCTTTTCATAAATATTCATGGTGTGAGTAAAAGGAAGCATCAAAAGAACCATAAGAAGCCAGGGACAAAGAATTTGAATATAGATTCCGGCTTCTTTCCAAGCCCCACCTAAAATAAACACCATGAGGTTTGGCCCAAAAAGAAAAAGCAAAACAAAGGGAACGATAGAAACTTTCAGTAAAAAGAAAAACGTTTTTAAAAATAATTTTTTTTGTTCTTCCGGCGAAGAAGAACTAAGGCGCTGAAAGAAAACGGGCGAAATGGAACTGCTTACGAGTTGAAGAGGCGTGTAGATAAGTCTTTGGCTTATGGAATAAAAACCAACGATTTGAGTAGTAAAGAAAAATTCCAGAATAAGGTAGGGAAGTTGGACGGATAAGGCATTCAGAACCCCGGACCAGGTACTTAATAATGGAAAATGTCGATATTGTCTTGCAACAGCGACGATTCGCTTCCAGGAGAATGAATAATTTTTAAAGTTAAAATTTTTAAAGAGTATGAGTATTCCAAAAATGCTTTTGCAAATAGCAGCTAAAATAAGGGCTAAGGCTGATTTTATTCCGATGAAAAAGAAACCAAAAACAACTCCGATCTGCGCAAAACTACTGATCCACTGAGCTCGACCTTGGGATTTGAAATTCTTGCGTCGAGAACACCAAAATGAAAAACTTGAAAACCATGTAATACTCAAGGCCGCTACCGGGATAAGAAAAGCATAGGGCACGATCTTGGAGGGTAATAAATTCATTGGGCTTGAATGAAGATCAAAACTGATAAGGGCTAAGATGCTGAGGCTGAACAAGAGGGGGAGAATTAAACTTAAAATAAAGACGTGAGCAGCAACCCCTTCTTTTTTTTCAACCACAATCGCAAACGGATAACGAAGAGAAATAAGGATCGAAAGAATCGTGGCCATCGCTATAAATACGCTCAAAGTCCCAAAGTCTTCAGGACTGAAAATCCGGCTTAATATCGGAGTAATCCCAGCGAGCAGAATCTGCGAAAAAACAAGGCCAGAAGCCATATGGGCCGTATCTTTCCTAAAGGACCGCTTAGCTTCTGGATTCGGCATTTCCAAATGTTAACAGACACTCAAGAATGAAATCTACAAATCGGTGGTCCCCACCACTTGGAGCTGATATCAATGTTGAATCGATATGAGACCAAACTCTAGTTGGCGCGGGATATTCTTGAGCTCCACCCTCGTTTGTTTGGGCATCCAATCTCTTTGGATTTATAAAATCGCTGATAAATTTGGATGGGATTTCCGGATGTATCGAGCGGCTTATCTTTCGTTTGTTAACGGATTGGATCCGTACTTGCTCCAGAATCTTGAGACCTTTGATGCGCATCTCACCTTTCCAAATTTCCCAATATTTCTTCCTTTTTTGGCTCCACTTGGGTGGATGAATGGCTGGACTTTTCTCATCTCTCAGCTCTTTGTATTTGCGTTATTAATTTCGATTGCGGCAGTCTTTGTGAGGGATCTTTGGGGAGCTAGCTTTTTAATTCTGACAGGATTCTGGGCTGTTGGTTGGAATTTAGCATCTGGCAATTTGGCCCTGATCGAGGCGGTGTGTTTAGCCACAGCATTTCTCTTTATTAAGAAGGACAAACTTCATGGTGCGTCAGGAATTCTTGGGGCGAGCGCAAGCTTTAAACTTTTCCCTATTTTTTATGTTGGGTCATTGCCATTGATTTTTAAAAATAGGGGGTGGCTTTGTGGGGGGACAGCTTTTTTGGTATTTCTAATTCCACCGATCATTTCGTTTCTGTTTCTGCCGGATCTTTTTAATTCATGGTTAGAATACAATTTAGGAAATCGTAAAACACAACTCAGTCCAATTGATGAGCTGACCTTAACGCATAATAGCCCGTCCGCATTTAACCTCTTTTATACTTTGGGCTCTGAAATTTTTGGAATGGCAACCTTGGCCAGTAAAGCCACCGCAATTAGCCTCTATGTTGCTATGGCCGGGGTGTTATATGGAATGTTTATTTTCTTTCGACGTCGAGTCCTAATGAATGAACAACGAAATATCATTCTCTTTGCATTTGCGGTCTTACTTATTAGTTTTTTAATTCCTCGATTTAAGCCCTATTCGTTTTGTCATCTTTTAGTGCCGTTAGCGATTCTTGCCGATCGCCTTTCGTTTCGATCGAAATGGCTCCTAGGCTTGACAATCTTTATTGTCTCTCCACTCTCTTTGTTTTTCAATGAACCCATCAGGCTGCAGTTCGGTATCGGATTTTGGTGGTATGCGATCAATTTTAGTCAAACTTTCGCGCTGATTATTGCCGTGGTCTGGATTCTTAGATTCTATTCCATCCAGAATATAAGACCATCGACGACTCTTTCGTAAGCCATACTTATGAAAAAAGTAGGTTAGCGTTGTCACCATTACATCGATTCCGTACTTCCAAATATTCACATAGTTTTTTTCATCCCCATAGTGGGTAGGAATTGGAACTTCGCTTATTCTAAGACCTTTATTAAGTAAGAGGATAATAATTTCCGTATCAAAATGGTAATCCGAAGAAAGCCGATTAAAATCTAAGCGAGCCAAAGCCGAAACCGAAAACACTCGATAACCCGAATGATATTCGGTCAGTTTCGCACCCAAAAACAGATTTTGCATGGATGTCAGAAAACGATTTCCTAAAAAACGAACGAGGGGCATTCCGCCTTTTAAGGGATGGCCAGCCATTCGCGACCCGAAGATCATATCGGCCTTATTCTTTAAAATCGGTTGAATAAGATTTTGCACGAGTTCGGGTGCGTATTGAGCATCCCCATGAAGCATCGCAACTACTTGGTAGCCTTTATCAATGCTGTATCTATAGGCTAGTTTTTGACTGCCACCGTAACCGAGGTTTTTCGAGTTCCTGATCACTTGAATTTTTTCGAATCCAGGACGCTGTTTCCAGTCCAGAGCGACTTCACTTGTACCGTCTTGGCTTGCATTATCAACGACCAGAATCTCCCCGACATTTCTTCGGACGTCTTCAGGAATACGAGAGAAAACCTTAGGAAGCGTTTTTGCCGCGTTGTAGGAGGGAATATAAACAAGAACGTTATTCAGCATTTCGTACGACTTTCGCATGTTCATTCATGAAGTCCAAGTTCTTTATAAATAAGAAAATGGCGTATTAAACTCCTTTAAGGTTGGGAATGATGCATCTCTGTCCGACAATACGGTATCAGAAAGAGGCCATCGGATGTTGCAGCTATCCCATCGGATACCTGAATCGCTCATAGGGACATGCCCTATGTCCGTAAAGTAGAGCATTTGAGTGTCTGCCTCGATGGCTTGAAATCCATGAGCAAGCCCTGGAGGAATAAAAAGGGCCGTGGGGTCATCTTCTTTCAAGTTAAAACTTAGATGCTTTTTAAATGAAGGAGAATCTTTCCGAAGATCGACGATGACATCAAAAGCCTGTCCTTTTAAGCAGATCACGACTTTTGTATGGTGATGTGGCGGAAGTTGAAAATGGAGTCCGCGAATAACGGCTCGGTGTGAAACAGATACAAAACATTCTTTGGGCGAAAACTCTAATCCGATATCCATAAATTGATTAGAGTTAAATATTTTTAAAAAACTTCCACGACTATCTTGGAAGTTTTTAAATTTTAATAGAAAGCAACCATCCATTTCAGTAACTTCTTTTTTCATAAAGTCTTTCTACTTATCCACGTCATTGTTCAAAATATCTTTCCTTCTAGAATCCAATGAGCGTATTGATCCCAAAAATAATCCCAATTTATCTCAATATGCTCTCTTTCGGGATTATGATGCCCTATCTGGGCTACCGGCGCTGTGCTTGGTGGAATTTCAATCGGCAAATCTTGAGATAATCGCTTTATAAAAAGTTCCTTGCGAACGAATTGAGCCCAGTCCGCGAGCTTGGAAATATTTCCCGACGGTCGAAGAATTTGAGGCGATAAAAAAGCAGATTTGGATTGTATAATCTTAAGAGCAAGAGATGCGTAAACATCCCCTAGTGTTTCGGCTGGCATATAGTCCGATAGAATCCAAGGAGATCGGAGTGCAAAAGATTTCTTGTTTTTTGAATGATTGAGCATTTCAGGGATCAAACGGTCCTCATTTTCCAGGGGGCCTACTGGATTCGGAATAATTATTTTGTAAACAGAAAGAGAATGGATTTGTGCCCACTTCGTAAGAGCCTCCCATACATCGTGTTTTGATCGAGCATAAGGAGTTATTTTTGCCGATATCATTTGCCCCCCTTCTCCTGGTTCGAAAAAAGTGCCGGAATAGATAATGCCCCGACAATTTGATCGAGAAAGAGCTTGAACGATTTCAGGCAGCGGTTGAATTCCAATATCATAAGATCGATTTAAATCATAATTTGAATGACGGTAATCCTGCATCCAATGATGATGATGAATCCATAAATCTGGTTTTTCCTTATCAATCCATTCAATAGTGGATGCAGCTTTTACATCTAATCCATACTTGAGGCTAACTCCGAGTTTTTCGACAATTTCTAGTCTCTGCTTTCGTAGGCCAGTGTAAGTTCCTCGCTCTTGAGAGCATAGTCCGCTTATTTTAAAGCCTTTCATTCTAAGTCGTAAAGCGATCCAGGTGCCCGTAAAGGAAGAACAGCCAGTTAATGCTATATGGGCGAGAGACACCCAGCAGATTTACCACCAAATAGCTCTCGAAGTTAAAGGTATTAAGAAGAAATTATTGGAGAACTTTTATAAATCTGGTTTACCTAGAACTTTGAATATCGCTTAAGGAGGCTGATGTGAAAGTTGTCATTCTTGCTGGAGGTATGGGAACTAGAATTAGCGATGAAAGTCATTTGTAACCACAGCCCATGGTTGAAATTGGAGGGAAGCCTCTTCTTTGGCATATCATGAAAATTTATTCTCACTATGGATTCAATGATTTCGTTATATGTTGTGGATATAAGGGGTACGTTATTAAGGAATATTTCGCTAATTATTTTCTTCATAACTCTGATACTACTTTTGATTTTTCAAATAATAAGGTGCATACCCATGAACATTTCGTGGAGCCCTGGCGGGTTACTGTTGTGGATACGGGTGATCGGACGATGACGGGAGGTCGTTTAAAGCGAGTTACTCGTTACCTCAATCCGGGAGAACCCTTTTGTTTCACGTATGGTGATGGACTCGCCGATATCAATGTGAAGGAGCTTGTTCACTTTCATCAATCACAAAAACGTTTAGCAACCGTTAGCGTCATTCAACAACCTGGGCGTTTTGGAGTTGTGCAACTCAAGGGAAACGCGGTTGAAAATTTTATCGAAAAGCCGGAAGGAAACGGTGGTTGGATCAATGGAGGATTTTTTGTTCTTCAGCCCGAAGTGCTGGAATATATCTCTGGTGACGAGAGTATTTGGGAACGTCAACCGATGGAAAAACTTGCTCGTGATAATCAGATGAGTGCTTATTCTCATCGGAATTTTTGGTGTGCGATGGATACTCTTCGGGATAAAAACCTTCTGGAAGATCTTTGGAATTCTCAGAAAGCGCCTTGGAAAGTCTGGAATTAATTTCTTGATGACGATGCGTAAAGTTCAGCCATCCGTTTGGAAAGATCGTCGAGTTTTTTTAACGGGCCATACCGGTTTTAAGGGTGGTTGGTTGAGTTTATGGCTGTTGAAGCTCGGAGCGCGTATCACAGGTTATTCTTTGCCGCCTCCGACTAAACCAAGTTTCTTTGAAGTGACAAACCTCCCTAAGCATATGGAAAGTGTAGAGGGAGATATTCGAGACTATGAACATCTTTTAAAATCATTCCAAGAATCTAAGCCAGAAGTGGTATTTCATTTAGCGGCGCAACCCCTGGTGCGTTATTCGTACCAAGAACCCTTACTCACGTATGCCACCAATGTGATGGGAACGGCGCATATTTTGGAAGCGGCGAGGAAATCATCTTCCGTGAAAGCCGTGATCATTATTACGACCGATAAATGTTACGAAAACAAAGAATGGATCTGGCCTTATCGTGAGAATGATCGGTTGGGGGGAAGAGACCCGTATTCGAATAGTAAGGCCTGTGCGGAGCTAGTCACTTCGGCTTATCGAGCTTCCTTTTTTGAGGATACAAATGTGGGGATTGCGAGTGTTCGGGCCGGAAATGTCATTGGCGGTGGAGATTGGGCGAAGGATCGTCTTATCCCTGATCTTTTTCGAGCTGTTGAAAAGGCAGAGGCCTTGGAACTTCGTTATCCGAAAGCGGTTCGACCTTGGCAGCATGTTTTAGAACCTTTACATGGCTACCTCTTAACGGCGGAATCTCTTTTAGAAGACAAAATGTTTGCAGAAGGATGGAATTTTGGGCCTTCCAATTCAGAAATGTGGACCGTGGAAGAGATTATAAAAAAAGCAACAGAGTTCTGGGGCCCATCCGCTCGTTATAAGATTCATCCCGAAGCTCATACGAAGACTCATCTTCATGAAAGCGGACTTCTTCGTTTGGATTCCTCAAAAGCTCAGTCTCTTTTAAGATGGGAAGCAAAATGGGGTATTGAGCGCAGTCTTCAAGAAACCTTAGTTTGGTATAAAAAATACCTGGAAGTCTCTACAAATCTTTTTGATTTTTCGTCTCAACAAGTGGATGCATATCTCGATTAAGAAATAAATAGATCATTCCGGTTGCTAGACAAAGAGAGAGCCACTGACTTCCATTGGAAAATATCCACAAGATATCAACACCCAGCGATTTAACCCAATGATTGAACCATAAACTTAAGGGCGCTACTAAAAAAGCTAAACCGAGGATTCGAATTTGTCTGGAATTCGTTAAATCTCGAAGAAGAAGGGCAAGAGGGAAAAGTGCATGGGCAAATGTATAGGGCTTTAACCTCGGTGAAATTAAAATAAGAAAGAGAAGTCCAAGGGCAAAATGCTTGAGAAGATCACGAGGTTGTTGCTTTTGATAAGAATGGAGTTTTTTCCATAAATAAAGAGAAACAAGACCTAAAAAAATGAAGGAAACTCCAAGGATCATTGGCGTCGAGGAAAAAATCTTAGAAAAAAGAGAACA
>CAZSZT010000065.1:0-7623 GCA_964611175.1 uncultured Bacteriovoracaceae bacterium | reverse complement strand
CTTCTGGGAGCTTCTAAGTTTTAAATTAAATCAGAAGCTACACACGTAGTAAGGATCATCAGAAGGCATTCGGACGAGGGTTCGACTCCCTCCGCCTCCACCAAATTTTTATTTGGAAAAAATTGAGGGGTTATCGAACGGAATTCGATAGCAATAATCGGTAACTAGCTTAAAAAAATTCGGGTTCGATAATTGAAAAAAGCAAAAATTTCTGGCACGCCCGATTTTCAGGTTAAATAGCCAAAACTATAAGTATTTTGTAGAGTTCGATGATGGGAACGCAAGTGAATCCTGATTGCTTTGTAATAATGCCGATTCAAAATGAAGAAACTGAGTTTCTTTGGGAGGAGGTATATAAATCTACGATTGAAGAAACTGGATTTAGAGCGATCCGCATCGATGAAGAAGAAGACGGAAGATCTATGCATGCGCAAATAGTGGAGTATCTGAAGTTCTCACCGCTAATAGTTGCTGACATAACTCTCTCTAGGCCAAATTGCTATTGGGAAGTTGGTTTTGCAATGGGACAAAATAAGTATTCCAATTTGATACTCTGCTGTAGAGAAGATCACAATCCAGACTCAAATGCGTACAATCCCGAGACAAATAAAGTTCACTTTGATGTCAACACCTACTATGTGATTTGGTGGACCCAAGCGAAATTAGCCGACTTCAAACAGGAACTAAAACGTAAGATTTTGCAACGAAAACCAAAAATTCTTCAAAAGACGGAACTCGAGAATCCCCGAGGGACTGCAAGAATAGACAACAAGAGCAAGGCAATCAATGAGGTAATTAAAAAGGGAAACAAGGAGCTTGAGACTTGGAAAAGGCAGACTTAAAGGGCTATTGCGAGTTTGCTAGCCGTTTAGAGAATTACAGTATTGATATCGGTCCTGCCGATCTTTTGAAGGCCATGGATGAGTCTGCTATCCACACATTCGGATGGCCAATTGGTGTGGTTCTACACAGAGAGGGCATGGCTCCAAATCCAAATAATGAGGGAATTACAGCTACTGTAGATACAGGTCGCCATTTTGATTTTTGGACTTTAAAAAAGAACGGTGATTTTTACTTTTTGAAGGATCTTTTTGAAGATCAGCGCCGTGAAAATTGTATTTTTTTAGATACAAGAACGATACGGACCGCTGAAATTTTTTACCGTACAGGACAACTGTATAAAGCCCTTGGCGTATCCGAGAAAAATGAAATCGAATGCCAGATTGAGTACGGCGGATTGAAAAACCGGATTTTAACTGTTGCTAGTTCAAATCGCCATTTGATTGAACGAAAATGCACAGGAGATGTAATTACTAAATCATTCAAAGGTCCAATTGAGAGCTTTATCGAAATATCCACATTAAAAGAAACTGTTTACGAAGTGATCAAAAGCATTACTGAAATGTGTGAATATTTCATCCCAGAAAAAACCGTTATCGACCAAATGGTGGAAGATTACATCTTGAACGGTAAGGTCAGGTAGACCGATTTAGACCCATGAATTGAACCCAGACTTTAGATCTAGCATACCTAGACTGGGTCCGACTTTTAACCTTCCAAAACTCCGCAGACTGCAAAGAAATCAAACAATTGTAGATTTCATGCCCTCCTCAACCCCTTTCACAGTCAAAGGACTACCAAAGGGGCAGTTCGAGTGGCATTTCCAGATAATTCACTACGCATTTAGTGAGCATGTAGTTTTTGTGATCCAGAGAATTTTTGTGTGCTCTTGTAATTTTGGCCCAATACGGTTTCATAGAAACCCGAAACCGCGACTTCAATAGCAAGTTGAAGCTTTTTAAGTATTCAAGATTTAGGGACTTTCAGATAAGTTTGCGCTTGAAATGGTGGATCACAAATTTTCTCTGAGCACCTTGGATCCCCCAAAGATCTCCATTTGTTCGAAGTCGCATAAGCTCAAAGAAAATCGCACTTTCCTTCCAAAGGTAACCACGATCTACTCGAAACAAAAATATCCCCATGATATATCAGAGAAGTTGTGAAAAATTCCTCTGAATCGACGCGCCTTGCTCGAAATCTGGGGACATCGGACGCCGTGATGATTGGTCTTGGCTCCATGATTGGAGCGGGCATATTCGCGGCGGTGGGACCCGCTTCGGATGCCGCTGGTAGCGGGCTTCTGATTGGAGTCCTCATTGCCGCAGGTCTCGCCTATTTCAACGCAACAACGATGTCGCAACTTGCTTCTCTTTACCCGGAGTCTGGCGGTACCTATGTGTATGGACGAAAACAGCTTGGTGCCTTCTGGGGTTTTCTTGCCGGCTGGGGATTCGTGATCGGTAAACTTGCGAGCTGTACGGCGATGGCCTTGACCTTCGCCTACTATGCCGCGCCACCATTGGCACGTCCGCTCGCCGTAGCCGCCGTTTTATTTCTCACGGGGATTAACTATCTCGGCGTTAAAAAGACGGCCGCCGCAACCAAGGTTCTCGTAGGACTTGTCATCGCCTCGCTCGCCATTGTTGCATTTGCCGCTCTTGCTGGAGGCAGCGCCGACATCTCAAGACTATCCAACTGGACGGATCGCGGGGGAATTCCTGGAATACTTCAATCCGCCGGAATAGTATTTTTTGCGTTTGCTGGCTATGCTCGGATTGCTACTTTGGGAGAAGAGGTTTCTCATCCCAAGGTGACGATACCGCGAGCCACGATCATTTCTCTTGCGATTACTACTCTTATTTATTTCATCATCATGGGTGCGGCCATTCTATGCGTCGATAGTGAGTCACTTGCCCAGTCTCCAGCGCCCCTTGCAGTAACCGTCGAATCTGGACGGTATTCATTCCTTTCACCCGTTGTGCGGATCGGCGCCTGCCTTGCCTCCTTAGGAGTTCTCCTATCACTTCTGGCTGGCGTAAGCCGAACGGTGTTTGCAATGGCGTCAAATCATGATCTGCCTCATTTTCTCAGTGCCGTGCATTCCACCCACAAAGTGCCTCATCGCGCGGAATTTGTTGTGGGAATTATCGTAGCCAGCATCGTAGCGGTTTCGGATATTCGTTCCGCGATCGGATTCAGTTCGTTTGCCGTACTGACGTATTATGCCATCGCGAACGCTGCAGCATGGACGCTCCGCGATAATCAACGAACGTTTCCAAAGTGGATGGCGGTCGTCGGTTTCGCTGCTTGTGTTCTCATCGCCTTCAGCTTGCCAAGCCTTTCAGTCATCAGCGGCGGTATTTTGTTTTTGATCGGAACGGCTTTCTATTTCTTCTTCCGTAAAAGAAACGTTACCTTAACGTAATAGTTATCTCCCTGATGACGCGGCCAATGCCGAAAATTGGCGCATTTGCGCTACAATTCGGAAGTCGAATGTCCCATTTTCTTCACAATCGATTTGGGCGAGAATAGACACATTATGACCGAAAATCGTCAGTTTCCGAGGTACAGAGTTGATGAACTTGAAAGTCTCCACGCGAAAATAGATAAGAACAGCGAGGGTGAACGTCTCATTATGATCGGCCTCGGGGGTTGTGGATTTTATGGATTCCAAGAATCACCTTTTCTACGACCGGTCAGGCGTGTGAATAGTATTATTCAAATGGACGGCGTCCTTACCGAACCCGTCGAAATTCAGGGGCGACTTCTTTATGCGCAAGATTTAGAAATTGAAGGAAAGAAAGTCATATTTTATGGCATTGAGTTTATTCCACCCCACCGCCCTCTCATCGAGCCCATCATTCATAAACTCGATGAACTCCTTAAAGAAGGACAAATTAAAACCGCTTAGGAGAAATTCATCGCTTTTCGATAGGTGTGTACTTTCTCACGGTCTCGCCCATATAGATCTGTCTCGGACGGCAAATCTTCATATTCTTGTCTTCTAGCATTTCCTTCCATTGAGCGATCCAACCCGGCATTCTCCCCAAAGCAAACATCACGGTAAACATATTGGTGGGAATTCCAAGAGCTCGATAGATAATTCCAGAATAAAAATCGACATTGGGATAAAGCTTTCGTTCCACAAAATAAGAATCTTTTAACGCTTCTTCCTCAAGACCCTTCGCAATTTCCAAAATCGGATCTTTAATTCCCATTTTGTTAAGAACATCATCGCAGGCCTTCTTTATAATTTTTGCACGGGGATCAAAATTTTTATAAACACGATGTCCGAACCCCATCAAACGAAAGGAGTCGTTCTTATCCTTCGCACGTGCGATGAATTTCTTATAATCGCCCCCATCGGCCTGAATCGCTTCCAACATCTCGAGAACTTCTTGGTTTGCCCCACCGTGAAGTGGCCCCCACAAAGCACATATGCCGGCGGAAATCGACGCAAATAAATTCGTTTTTGCGGAACCGACCATTCGCACCGTGGACGTGGAACAATTTTGTTCGTGATCCGCATGAAGAATCAACAAAAGGTCCAGAGCTCTTACAGCAACGGGATCTAACTGATAGGCCTCGGCCGGCACGGCAAACATCATATAAAGAAAATTTTCGATATAACTCATATCGTTCCGAGGATAAACAAAGGGTTGTCCAATGGATCGCTTATAAGCAAAAGTCGCCAGAACTCGAACTTTCGAAATCAAGCGAGTAATGGTCGCATCACGTTCATGAGAGCTTTGATCCGGTTTGAGAAGATCCGGATAGTAGGCTGATAGCGAACAAACCATCGCCGAAAGAATCGCCATCGGATGAGCACTGCTTGGATAATTGTTAAAAAAGCTCTTTAAATCTTCGTGAATCAGCGAATGATATCTCAAGCTGGTTCTAAATTTTTGAAGCTCATCCTTATTGGGCAGAGACCCGTAAATCAAAAGATACGCCACCTCAACGAAAGTGGAGTGTTCGCATAGATCTTCAATATTATAGCCTCGATATCGAAGGATTCCCTTTTCTCCATCCAAGAACGTAATATTGGAAGTACAGGCCCCCGTATTCATATAGCCAATATCCAAAGTCACGTAACCTGTAGAGGCTCTTAATTTTGTAATATCGATAGCTTTTTCACCTTCGGCTCCTTCGACAATGGGGAGTTCAACGGTTTTTCCATCCAATTCAAGTGTCGCGGTTTTTGGCATATGATCGAGCTCCTATTGTTTTATGATCCTCTAAAACTTATAGATGTCGACGTTCATATAATCAATCACGACATTTTTAAGTTTCCGCCAATGATAGCCCCATTTTCGATCGTGAAGCAGAGCCCGTGTAAGACCGTCCGATAAGTCAGTTTGGACCTCCCCGTAAAACTTTCGGGCTTCTGAACCTTGTCCCGTCATCGAAAAGTATCGACCGTAAAATAAATTTAAGAGACTTCGGTGATAGTCCGAAACCAAGTTCTTTTCCGATTGCGTTAGATAGTCCATCCCCAACTTCAGCAAATCCATCCTCTCGGGATGAGTCTTCCCTCGCCCGGCCATCACAAAATAAGTAAGCCCCAAAACAAAGGCATAATTCCCATTTTCGGGCTCAAGCTCCCCGGCTTTTTGAATGAGTTCAACGCCACGATTCGTATCGCCCTTTTCTGATAGGATTTGAGCGGCTTCTCGGTAATAAGCATGTGCTTGAACCGCCTCTCCAGAATAGGCTTCGGTTCTTGAAATTGGCGAAGGTGTATTCTGAAAGGACTCTTCTAAAGATTCATAATTTAAAAGATCATTTACGTTCGTTGGAACCGGAACATAACTTCCTTCCAGGGGAACACCATACTCCACGGAAGGCACCGCTACATAGGCGATCGAATTCTTGGGATTAAAAATAATGCTCTGAACATTACTTTTCTTTCCAACAATCCCAATATGATGTCGTTTTTCCCAGGACTTTGTTGCCGGATTATAAAATTCGTTGGAAGAAATCATATCCACAGCTTTTTGAATGGTGACTTCCGAGCCATCAGACAATTGCTCGATAAGATTTTCATGGCGATAGCGAGTGTCCGCATAATAATTATAGCCAACCGCAAATTCCTTTCTTCGCATTTCATCCGATTCTGCGGAATTGGTTACCGCATACTGATAAGTGGATATCGGTTGAATACTTAGGTCTTTTCTTGACGTATCCACAACGAGAGCTTGATTTTCTTTGGTCGATGCAATGATCAGTCTCCAAGTCGATGTATGCTTCGAGTTGCGAATGATCTCAATCGCCTCTCCGAGATTATGAGAGCGCCTAATGAGTTCGTCCGTAAGCGACATAATGGGGGTGCCCTCTTTTCTCGTCACAAGATCAATCATAAGTTGGTGCAAGGAAACTATGATCCCCTCCGCATTCATGGCCGTCACGGCCCCGAAAGGCATGCCAAGTGTCGTAAAATTGATATAAGGAATATCCCGAGGATCGTCAGGATGAACATAAATCACGGCGGCATTTCGATCAAAAATTCCAGCGCCTTCGTAATCCAAATTCCTCGCCATGATAAAGCCAGTATCTCCGTTTTGTTCGGGAACAACAAAGGTTGAGCAGCCCAGCCCTGGAATGGTACCAAAGGCCTTTGAAAGTAAATTTCGATCCGAGAAAACCTTAGCCAAAAGCCACTGACTTGCGTCGGGAACCACAAGGGCGTCTAAAATAGATTTCGATCGAAGGCCTGCGGCTTGCGCAAATTGAAGCGCGATTTGCTTGTCTTCCTTGGGCATGAGTTTTTTAATTCGATCAAAAACATCCAGATCGACAAAAAATTTGATAAGCCCTTCAAGAATGGGAAAATTCTTCACCCACGGACTTTGCTCGATCGCTCGATCAATTCGATTGGCGTAATAATGAATTGCCGTTTGATCAATTTTATCGGAAATCAAATGTCCATGTTGAGTGGCCACTTCATAACGATTTCCAAATAAATTTAAAATCCATAATCCGTGTCGCTTCTCCATGGTAGCCCGCGAAAAATGTCGAACTCCGCTGGAATCTTCCCAATAATTCGGTTCTTCTGCGGACAAAATCGGCGAAATAAAAGTAGCTAAAATAAGCGCGGCAAGCCGTTGCCTAAAATTCAAAAATCCCCTCCAATTTTTCCCTCAGTTCTTAATTACTCAGTTGCAGGAGATCTGCCAAGAATTTTCGGGAACGTATTCATTTGATGAATGAGGGGGATCAATAAATGGCTTCGCGGATTTTGGCGCTAAGATAATCCATCGTCCAAACGACGGCCGCAATCACGATGACAATCGTGCCCACTTCATTCCATTTACTAAGCCCGAGGTAAGCATTGAGAAGATAGCCAATTCCGCCGCCGCCCACTAACCCGATGACCGTTGCCATTCGAATGTTGATATCCCAGCGATAAATCGTAAATGCCAAAAAAGGTAAAACAATTTGCGGAACCACCGCATACCAAACGACCTGAATACGATTCGCACCCGTTGCTTCGATGGCTTCAATAGGACCTCGGTCAATATTTTCAATTTGCTCCGAATAGAGTTTTGCCAAAGACGCGATCGTATGAACCATGAGGGCCAACATCCCAGCAAAGGGGCCGACTTCGATCCATACCGCAAATATCACAGCCCAAATCATGGGCTCCACGGAGCGCGTAAAATTAAATAGAAATCGAAGGGCGTAATAAAACGAAAGGCTTCCTTTGGAGTGTTTCATGAGATTTCGAGCACAGAAAAACCCCCCCAGAAAGGCTATGGGAAGAGCCAGGGCCGTTGCCATGAA
>CAZSZT010000064.1:0-7691 GCA_964611175.1 uncultured Bacteriovoracaceae bacterium | reverse complement strand
GTTTACGCTAAACCGGTAACTCAGTCTCTTATGGCGCGTATAACCGTAGAAGACTGTTTAAATCATGTTCGCAACCGTTTCGAGCTTGTTCATGTGGCAAGCCGTCGAGTGCGTCAGCTCATCAAGGGATCCCGGCCCTTGGTGGACAACACCTTTTCTCAAAATCGAACTATTGTGGTGTCTTTGAGAGAGGTTGCGGCTGGCTTTATCAAACCTAAGCATCAGAGCAAAGGCCTCGATTAATTTGTTCACGCTCGACTAGCGATCTGCGTCATTTCCGATTTTTCTTTCTAAAACCTAGGGTAAGATGAGGCGTGAGCCTTATTAAAAGCCTCCTTCACGAGGTGAAACAAGTTCATCCTCATTTTCCTTTGATGCCTATTGAAAAGGCTTTCGCGATGGCGACCCAATGCCACGGCGATCAGGTTCGTAAGAGCGGCGAACCTTATATTGTTCATCCGGTTGAAGTTGTTCGAATTCTTTTAAAAATTAACGTGGATTTACCCTCCATCGTCGCCGGTCTTCTTCATGATACGGTCGAAGATACATTCCTTACGCTGCAAGAAATCGAAAAAGAGTTTGGCCCTGAAATTGCTTTCCTGGTGGATGGGGTAACGAAATTATCTAAACTTTCATTTCATTCAAAGCATACAGCGCAGGCGGAAAATTTTAGAAAAATGATTCTCGCGATGGGGCGCGATATTCGTGTGATTTTGATTAAACTGGCCGATCGATTGCATAATATGCGGACGCTTCCGTATATGAGTCCCGAAAAGCAAATTGAAATCTCGGAAGAAACCGTGGAAATTTACGCACCACTCGCCCATCGGTTGGGGATTCATTGGGTTAAAACAGAACTCGAAGATCTTTGCCTTCGATATTTAAAACCCGAAGTCTATTTCAAGCTCGTTCAGATGGTCGCGAAATCAAGAAAATCTCGTGAAAAATATATCGATGATATTATCGAAATCATTAAAGAAAAAATGGAAGCAAACGGATTCAAGAATTTCGAAATTGTCGGACGGCCTAAAAATTTTTACTCGATTTACAAGAAGATGGAAAAATCGGCAGTCACCTTCGATCAGATTAACGATCTGATTGCGGTTCGGATTGTTTGCGAGGATATTCGAGCCTGCTATCAGGCCTTGGGGCTCGTGCACTCGATGTGGAAGCCGGTCCCCGGACGATTCAAAGATTATGTAGCGATGCCAAAGGCGAATCTCTATCAGAGCCTTCATACAACCGTCATAGGTCCATTGGGGGATCGCGTCGAAATTCAAATTCGGACGCAAGAAATGCATGATATTGCGGAGCGGGGAATTGCGGCTCATTGGCGTTATAAAGAAGACGGTTCCGTTGAAAAATCTGATATTGAGAAATTCTCATGGCTTCGCAAGCTCATCGAAGATCAGGAGGAAGTCAAAGATCCGAATGAATTCTTAAAAACTCTTAAAATCGATTTATTTGAAGAAGAGGTTTTTATTTTTACTCCAAAGGGAGATGTGATTGCTCTGCCGAAAGGCTCGACCCCCGTGGACTTCGCCTATGCCATTCATTCGAAAGTGGGGGATCGTTGCGTCGGCGCGAAAGTAAACGGTCGAATTGTTCCTCTTCGAGAGCGTCTTCGAAGCGGTGATGCCGTTGAGATCATTACTTCAGAAGCCCAATCTCCCAGAAAAGACTGGCTTGATTTTGTCGTCACCAGTCGAGCTCGTTCTAAAATTCGGGCTTTGGTTAAAAAGGAGCAGCGGGAGCGTTCGCGAGAGTTGGGAATCAAGCTGTTTGAGCGCGAGCTTCGAAAGCAAAAACTCAATCTGACCAAACTGACCAAAGATGGAACGATCGAGGCCCAAGCTCCCAAGATGGGGGCGTCAGGAGAAGAAGATCTTCTTATTAAAATTGGTTACGGAAAAATTTTAGCTTCGGAAGCGGCAAGAACGTTGGCCGAACATTTAGGCGTGAAGCCTTCCGAAGGAAGTGAAGAAGCCGATACAAAAGAAATTCCTGTTCCTGGATCCTTGATTCGGAAGATTTTTAGATCGGCGACTTCTAAAAAATCCAAATCCCCGGTTCGTGTTCAGGGAATGGATAATATGCTTATTCGTTTTGCAAAATGTTGTAATCCGATTCCAGGAGAGCCCATTGTCGGCTTTGTATCGAGGGGGCGTGGGATTTCGGTGCATTCCGCGGAATGTGAAAAAGCGTTGTCTTTCGATCCGGAACGAAAAGTAGATCTTGATTGGGACAGGATGGATTCAGCTGAGTTTAGAGCTGGAATTAAAGTTCTTACCGTGGATAAGCCAGGAATTTTAGCGCAAATCACGAAAACCATTTCGGGTCTGAACGGAAATATTACCAATGCGAATGTTGCGACGACTCGGGATAAAAAGGCGACGGTTTCTCTTGAGGTCGTTGTTCGAGACCTTTCGCAACTTTATAATCTCTTGAAAAATATCGAGAAGATTGAAGGGGTTATCTCCGCAGAGAGAAGTCCGCTTTGATTTCATTGACTTGTTGTTAGACAAAAGTAGTCTTCAAACATGGGCGGCGAAAACCCTTACCTTAAAAATCAAGATATTGCGAAGCCGAAGAAAAAATATCGGATTCGGTTCATGCCGATGAATAAAGTGATTGAAGTCGATCCAAATAAAATTCCCCTGGGTGATACGGGCTTGCCGGGAAGCATCTTAGATATCGCTTTGGCGAATGGAATTGAAATCGATCATGCCTGTGGAGGCGTTTGCGCATGTTCCACCTGTCATGTGCATGTCAAGGAAGGCCGAGAGTCCTGCAATGAACCTGAGGATTTTGAATACGATATGCTTGAAGCGGCTCCTGGAAATTCAATTGATTCACGTCTCTCTTGCCAATGTGTTGCCAACGGGGATGTCGATCTTGTTGTGGAGATTCCCAATTGGAATCGAAATCTTGCACGAGAAGGCGAAGGTTCCTAAGTCAAGAGAAAAATTAAGTTTCTCAATCTTCGTCTAAATCTTCGTCCGTTAGTTTATCGCCAACTTGAATATTATATTTTCGAATAAGACGTTGGACGCTCTTTCGGTCTATCCCGGCTTCTTTGGCTGCCGCCGAAATATTGTAGTGATTTCGTTTAAGCGCTTCGATGAGATATTGCTTTTCAAAGGAGGCAATCCACTGTTCTTTAGCATCTTTAAATCCAAGATCGTCTCGGATGTCGAGTTCTGCTTTGGCGATCGGAAGACGAATACGTTCGGGGATATCTTCGGCGGTTATTTTGGTGCCGTCCATGAATGACAGCATTCGAGAAATGGAGTTTTTAAGTTCCCGAACATTTCCCGGCCAGTCATAACTCATAAGAATTTCCATGGCACCTGCCTGAACCCCCTCGACCGTCTTTTCTAAATTCACTTTATTCGCTTCTTCGATGAATGAGTCAATCAGCATGGGAATATCATCTTTTCGTTTTCGAAGCGGTGGAAGATAAATAGGAACGACATTCAGTCGATAAAACAAATCTTCTCGAAAATTTCCTTTCTTAACTTCGGCTTCAAGATTCCTATTCGTTGCCGCGACCACGCGAACGTCCACATTAATAGGGCGATCTCCACCGACACGCTTGATGGTTCGGGATTCGAGAACTCTTAAGAGCTTTGGTTGTAAATCTAAACTAAGTTCACCAATCTCATCTAAAAAGATCGTGCCTCCATCGGCGAGTTCAAAGGCCCCATGTCTCATACTCGTGGCACCCGTAAAGGATCCTTTTTCATGCCCGAAAAGCTCGCTTTCAATGAGATTCTCCGCAACTGCCGAGCAATCAAAAACCACAAACGGTCGTTTGTTACGCTTGGATTTTTCGTGAATGGCCGAAGCGATGAGTTCCTTGCCCGTGCCCGATTCTCCCTCAACGATGACGGTGGCATCCGTGGGCGCAATTTTTTCAATGATCGTATAAATTCGTCTCATCGTTGTGCTGCCACCGATCAGGTTCGCAAATTTGGTTTTCTTGCTCGGCAAGATCTCAAAGGTCTCGTCCATCGGAAGGAACTTCATTTCGGTCTTGCCGGCTCGAATCGATGCCCCGGATAATAAAAAGGCCTCTTTAACCCGGACGCCGTTGATGAAGGTTCCATTTAAAGACTCTGAGTCTCGAAGGAGATAGCCGCTTTTTGTTTGGTGGATTTCAAAATGGATACGGCTCATGGTTTCGTCTTTTAAAACAATTTCATTATCCTTCTTCGTCCCCACATGAATGACAGGCTGGGTAAGCGTGAATTCCTTGCCTTTCATTTCACCAGAGGTGATCGTGAGTTTGCATTTAAGAAGGGTAAGTTTCGTGCCTTGTTCTTCCCATCGGATGATCTTGGTCTTTCCTGTCGACGTTTTCTCTTCAGAACGTTTCATTCTCTTTCCCCTCTCATTGGATGCGTTGCTGCAAAGGATTCGCGCCAATATTGAGCCCTCTGGAAGTCCGGAACTCGAGCCACCTCCTTGGCGCCCTCTGCGTAGAGCCGATAATACATATAGGTACTTTGAAGAACTCGTTTGACGTATTGGCGTGTTTCCGTAAAGGGAATGGATTCCACGAAAATGTCGACTCGACTCGTATCTTTTTCTCGAATCCATCGACTGACGGCCTGAAGTCCCGCATTATAAGCTGCAATTTGGAGTACGGGATGCAAATCCTTTGGAACAGGCATCCTTTCAACCTGGCGTTCGATTTCTGAAAGGTGAAAGGCCCCGTAGCGAATATTACGTCGAGGGTCCGTGATTCGTTGGCGACGATGCGGCGGTTCATTGAGGCTACGGCCGATTCTTTCGGCGAGACCAGGCATGATTTGCATGAGGCCAACCGCACCGGCAATGGAAACCACTTCCGTTTCAAAACGAGATTCTTCACGCATCACTCCCCATAGAAGGAAGGGCGAGATATCAAACTCTCTTGCGGCTTTTAAGACGGAATCGGAATAAGCATTGGGATAGAGGAATTTGAGAGTTTTCGTATCTCCCGCATTACTGAGGGGATCTCCAAAATGATCGACGGACCAGCGCACAAGATCTTGCCAGTCTTCCAAAGCCTGAAGCCTTTCAGCGACGGAAACTTTAATATCTTTCGAACGTTTGCGAGTGATACGCAAAAAATCTTTCAGTTCCAATTTGGCCCAGGATTGAAGCCATACCTTTCGAAACGCCTCAAGTCTTTGCCACGAAAGTTCTTTTTGAAATTCCGCCACATCCGACGAAACTTTGTAAGGGCCACCTTTGATATTCTGAAGTTTGGTCGCATGGAGGTAAAAGAAGGGATTTTTTTGAGAAATCAAATGATAAAAGGAAATATTCCATTTTTCTCGAATTTCATGGGTTAGATTTTTATGCGCTTCATGATCGCTTCTGTCGGACGCTAAATGCGCTCTCCAATAATAGGCTTGGGGGCCGAAATTTTTCCCCTCCGGAAGTTTCGGAAGAGTGGTTAAAAGCTCATCGGCTTCCTTATTCTGAGAATTCGAATGATTGCCTGGAGATCGAAGAAGTCGTATACGGCTCCAAGCTTCAAACCAATGGGCGCTTTCTTTAAATCGGCCATTGGGAAATTGCTTGCGGAGGTCTTTAAAAGTATCGGCCGCCTTTTCGAATCGGTCTTCATCCAGATGGATCGCCCCCATTCGAAGAAAAATGATTTCTTTTAAGGAGGATGAGACATTCATCTTCAATAGATTTTCGTATTCCTTGAGCGACTTCTCGCCTTCACCTTGCCGGCTCAACGATAGGGACAACAATTCCTGCCAATCGATTTTAAGTTCTGAGTCTCCTTTGATTTGACTTAGAGCCTTTCGGGAGAGCTGTTCAGAAAGCTTATATTTTTTTTGCGCAAAAATAAGTTTTCCATAGGCCAATTCCAAACGCGCTTCGTGCTGGGGGTTCTTTTTTCGAAGGCTCTCCAATTCTCGTTCGGCTTTCCGAAAAAGCGTGGCGCGTTGGAGGAGACGAATGCGGGTGAGATGGGTGTCCGCATCCAACGCGTCGAGTTGATCGTTTTCAACAAGGCGTTGCCTTGCCAAATCTTCGTTGTCGTCGGTCGGATGAAGCCGGTAAACGGTTTCATAAAGTTTTAGGGCTTCCTCTTTATTCCCGAGAGTTGTCTCGACATCGGCGAGCCCAAGCATCACGTCGGTTTGAAGGGGGCTTCCTCGGTAGCGTTTCAGAAAAGCCTTGTAAGTCGCTCGAGCTTTTTCCATCTGTTTAAGTTCTCGATAAGAAGCCCCTTGAATCATGAGGAGTCTTTCCTTTAGTGGAGACGGAAGTGCCGCTGGAATTTCAAAATCAAAAACAGACTCATATCGTTTGGACTCATAAGCCGAAAATATTCGGAGCATTCGATCGTAAGGACCATATCGTCGGTCCTCAATCTTTGGAGCACTCAGGAGGGCTTGATATTCTTCTTTTTCATACAGAGCACGAAGCCGCACCAACTGAAAAAGACGGTCTTTTTTGTCTTTCGTTAGGTGCAGGACGCGATTCCAGTCTTGGGCCTGAACGGCATCGGAGATGGGAAGAGAGTCAACGATTGACGGTTGATCGTCGATCGTTCCTTGAGTGGCACAGCCGAGACATAAAAGTCCCAGGGCTATGAAGCAGTAGCGACTTTGTTGTCCCAGACCCACATCAACTATTTTGAGGCAGAAATGGGGCAGTGTCTATGTGCCAAGAGTCAGAGAATCGATTTTGATAAAGCTTTTTCATATTGGCGAGAAGGCGAACTGAGCATAGCGTTAGAAGAAATGAATTTGGTTATGCCGCATTCAAAGTGGACGCCATCATCGGCAACTCCGGGTGCCTTTAACGCTAGGCATCCGATGTTTCGATATGAGGTCCCGCAGGTTCCTTACGAAATCGCTTCGTATCTTAAGAACTATCATCATTTCGTAATAGTGGGGATGGGGGGCAGTGTTTTGCCTTTAAAAGTTTTTGTGGATGCAGCCAAACTTTCAGAATCGGTTTTATTTTTGGATACGGTAGATCCCGATCGTTTTAGAAGGATGATCGCTTTACCCCATTCTCTTTTTTGTTTTGTAAGTAAATCGGGTGAAACCTTGGAGGTGCAAAGTATTCTTCAGGAGTATTTGCAGGTTCGGGGTCAGAAGGACTTCATGATCGTGACCGATCCTCATAGGGGATCGCTTCGTGAATTTGCAAAAGGAAATAAAATTCCAACTTTGCCCGTCCCGCCCGAACTAGGAGGCCGGTTTACGAATATGAGTCTTTTTCATCGCGCCTTACTTGAACGATTTTCAATTTCCTTTGATTCGTTGCTTAGGAAGGCTGCTGACGTTCGAGACCAGCTCAAAAAAAATTCCAGGGATTTAGAAATTCTTTTTCAGCAACTTTTTGGAAATGAGAAGGATGGGGTCGTTCTGTGGGCGTATGGTGATCGGTGGATCGGTCTTGTGGAGTGGATTCAGCAAGTGTTGGCAGAAAGTCTCGGTAAGAAATCGGATGATGGTAAGAGGCATGGAGTTCTTCCAATCGTTCTTAAAGGCCCTCAGGACCAACACTCCGTTTTGCAGTTGTTGATGGATGGCCCTCAAAATAAGGTCCTTTGGTTTTTTGTTCCAAAGAAATCGGATTCAGAGAAAGATCCGTTGGAAAAAGCTTTAAATATTTTGTCGGAATCCACTTATAGGAGTTTTGAGGAACGATTGTCTTCCTCGGAAACT
>CAZSZT010000063.1:0-7699 GCA_964611175.1 uncultured Bacteriovoracaceae bacterium | reverse complement strand
TAGAAATGACCTCGTTTCATTAAAAAAAATATTGAGGAAAGAAAAAAATATTTATCGAATAACTGATCATGATACGCACTTAAAAGTAAAATCTAAAAAGAAATTAAAGCCATATTATGGTTATAGATATTTATTAGTTGAAGACAAAACAAATCATATCGATGAAAGATATTGGGATTTTTGTATGAGCATTTGGAATTATGCTCTCGATAAAAATCAAGACCCTTATATCGTGATTAAAATCGTTTTTCATTATTTATGTAATTTATTTGATATTAATAATGAAGAAGAAGCTTTTCTATTAAAATTTATGGCTTCTTCCAGGCTTCATATTAATAAAACAATATCAAATTATGATGACCATGGATGGGAGATAGAAGCCTTAAAAGGAAAAAAGAATGGGTAAGGTCGGGCCAAGAGGTTGGATTCCTAATCAGGACGATCTTGAAAAGATCGAACAATTTGCTGCTCGAGGCTTAAATAAAGAACAATGCGCTTATGGCATGGGCGTTCACCCAGCAACCTGGTATGACAAAGAAAAAACATACCCCGAAATAATCGAGGCTTATAAAAGAGGGAAAACGAAAGGCATTGCCGCTGTCTCTAATAAACTCTTTGAAATGTGTATGGAAAAAAACCTAGGCGCGATCTGTTTCTATCTTAAGTGCCAAGGTATGTGGCGAGAAAATAACCCAGAAAATCAAACCATTATTCCAATTGTAGTGAACGTTGAAGGAAAGAAATACGAGCTTAACGCTGGCTAATGGATCTTCACCCCAAACAAGGGAAAGCTTTTCTTTCCGATCAAAAAATCACACTCGTTTGTTCAGGCATTCAAGGCGGTAAAACCACTGTCGGGTCTTTATGGTTACTAAGACAAATCTCTAAGTTTAAGGGTAAAGGTAATAACTTCATTATCGGTGCCCCGACATATAAAATTCTTAACCAATCAACTATCCCAACATTCTTAAAATATGCCTCCCAATTTGGAGAATATAAAAAGGGAGACCAAGAGTTTCATCTTATCAATGGCGGTATTGGATACGTAAGAACAGCAACAGACCCAGAATCAGCCGAAGGAATCACGGATGTTCGAGCGATATGGCTTGATGAAGCTGGTAAATGTAAATATCGGTTTTGGGTTAATCTCGAGGGTAGAGCTGCAAGAACAAATGCGCCTATCCTTTGTACCACGACACCCTATGCTTTAAACTGGCCGTATAAAGATCTTATTAAGCCAATGAAACAAGGCGAAAGAACAGATATTGCTTATTATCAATGGCCTTCCGTTGATAATCCTTCTTTCCCTAGAGAACATTATGAGCGTCAACGAAAGATCTTAGATGCCGTAACATTCGCGATGAAATATGGCGGTGAACATCATCGTCGATTAGGTCTCGTTCACCCTCTTGATGAGGGTCAAATTATTCAACCTTTTCAACTACCAGCAGGAACAGTTTACTACGCCGGGCTTGATTGGGGGTTTACCAATCCCATGGCCCTGGTTATTCGGGCCATCTTGCCAGACTGTCGGGATATTCAATGCTCTGAGTTTTATGAATCTGGGATCTATCCTGATGATGTCATGAAAATCGTTAAGCAAAAGCATCAAATTTATAACTTTAAAGCTATTGTTGCAGACCCATCAGATCCTGGAAAAATATCCCAACTTCAACGCTATGGCATTCCGGTTCTAGCCGGGGATAACGATGTTAAAGCGGGTATCGATGACCACAATCGAATTCTTAGATCTGGTAAATCTTTTATTTTTAGCTCATGTCATTACACGTTAGATGAGTATGAAACGTACATTTGGAGCGAAAAAGATGAAGACGATGATAAGGACGCTAAAGAAATTCCTATTGCTAAGAAGAATCATGCAATGGATGCCAATCGCTATATAAGCCGCTATCTGGTTCAAACCAATAGATTATTTCAAGACAAACCTAGAGTTATAGTGCCGTATCAAGAAATTCCCACTGCGTCACCCACAATTCATATTGCGCCGTGGCTTAAAAAAAGTAAAAAATCATATAGGCCGGAGGAACTCTAATTGCCAACATACACGTTTGAATGTGATCGATGTAAAAGAAGTTTTGATGAAATTTGGCCTATTGATTTAAAGCCTTGGGGTAAGGCCTGTGTGTTTTGTGGAATTCTAAATATTACAGCTTTTCCTATCATTACTCACGCACCTAGCTTTAGAATTGATAAGGGTCGACATTATTCACCAGCATTTGGGCGTGAATTTAAGTCGGAAAAAGATTTAAGGGATTATGCGAAGTCAGAGGGGTATATACCAGTGGAAAACGCTTCCGTTGAGTCTGTTGAGAAGGCTAGCAAAGCTATCCAAGATCAAAAACAAAATGAGTTTTATAAGAGCTTAGCTGAGCCCATTGAATGGAGTGATCATGGCTGATTATGAAAAGAACGCCGATAATCAAATTCAAGAGACCGTCCCAGGTCACTATGAAGAATCAGAGCAAACCGATGAAGAAGTAGAGCGCGTTAGACAAGTCGAGAAGCTTTTCCAAAAAGCAAGAGCTGCTCGAAAACCTAAAGAATCAAAATGGCAGGAAAATTTTGAATTTTACCTTGGACGACAATGGCCCTATCGAAGACCGACCTATCGTCATTCAGAAGTTATTAATCTTGTTTTCTCAACGGTTGAAGCAACGGTCCCTCTTTTACTTGATAATCGTCCCCAAATTTCTTTTATCCCTGAAGATATGGGAGATAGGGAATTAGCCGAAGCTATTTCAAAAGTGGCAGATTCTGACTGGTCAAGATCTGGCTGGTCTTATGTTTTAGCAGATATTTTAAAGCAAGGTTTAATCACTGGTACGGGAGTAGGATCTTTAGAACTTAATCCTCAAGGCAATAGTGGCATCGGTGCGATAGAATTTAAGAATGATGACCCTTTTACAGTATACCCAGCCCCTGATGCTAAAGATGTTAACGACGGCTCTTGTTCTTTTTTTATTTGTGCGAAGCCTATTCCGGTAGAGAAAGCGAAGGCCTTATTTCCTGAAAAAGCGCACCTCATTAAAGGTAATATTGGACCGGGGCTACCTTCTCGTTATGAGAGAAAAGAATTTGATCAAACATTAAATGCGAATGCGATTCGTTCTCAGGAGGCCAGTGATGATGCGTCTGCAGCTTTTACAACTCAAGAAGGTCGCCCACAAGATATGTCGCTTCTTATTAAGCTTTGGGCGCAAGACGACACCATCGAAGAGGTCGAAGAGATTATCAAATGTAACGATGGATCAGAGAAAGCTGATAAAGTTCAAAAGAAGAAATACCCAAATGGTCGATATACCATCGTTATTGATGATGTTTTATGTTTCGATGGTGGAAACCCTTATGATGATGGTCTCTATCCCTATGCGAAATTTGTGGACTATCAAATCCCGAATGAATTTTGGGGTATGGGAGATGTGGAACAAGCTAAAAGCCCTCAGAAGATTGTTAATCGGCTTTTAAGTTTCATGATGGATACGATTGTCTTAATGGGTAATCCGATATGGGTTGCTGACTTAGGATCTATCGATACGGATCAAGTAACAAATCAACCCGGTCTTATCGTTGAGAAACAACCAGGCACAGATGTTCACCGAGAAATGGGATTAGGATTACCTTCTAATTTCTTGAGTGTTTATCAGCTTGCTGTTGAGGCTTATGACAGAATTGTTGGGCTAAACGAATTGACGCAGGGCAATCGGCCACAAAACGTAAGTTCGAATGTTGCGTTAGAAACATTACAAGAAGCTGGTCAAACAAGAATTCGGCAAAAAGCTAGAAATTTAGAGAAATTTTTACAAGAAATCGGGGTATTATATTTATCAAGGGTTATGCAATTTTATTCTACTCCACGAATCATAACGATTTCTGATGAAGCAAACCCTTTGATTATGAAGCAATTTAAGTTTCAGATCGAAAAAGATCCTGAAGATACCAATATGAAATTGGCTACTGTCATTCCGATGCATCAAGATGAAATGGGTCAAGTGCGAGAAGGACAGCCCAAGAAATTTAGAACGAAAGGGATATTCGACGTTCGAGCAACGGTAGGTTCTAATCTACCTTTTGCAAAAGCAATGAAGTCGGACTTAGCTTTTAAACTTTTTGATCGAGGTGTATTACCACCCCGTCAATTATTAAAAGATATTGATTATCCTAATGCTGACAAGATAGCGTCAGAAATTGAGAAGTTACAAGAAGCTGCGGCTCAGGCCAAAGCACAACAAGGGGGATAAATGGCATCACCAAAAGGCGCTCCGGTTCAAGTTGAACCACGCGAGCCAACAGCTGCTCAACCAGCAGGAAACGAAATGGCCCAAGATAAAGCCGAACAAATGGCGCAAGCTATTTCAGAGTCCGTGGCAAAAGTTGGATCTGAAATGCAAAGAGTTGTTGAAGCACTTGCACAAATGGGAATACCTGAAGAGCAACTTCAACCCGTTGTTCAAAGTGTTCAGGCTTTTGCTGGGAGTGTTCAAGAATTACTAGGCGGTGGTGGTTCAGAGCAACCTGAACAAAATCAAACCGTCGATGCAATGGGCGGCGATAAAGGCGTCCCAGCTTAAGGAGATTTTAAATGGCTGATAATAATGTTCAGGCCGCTGATGAAACAGACGCGCTACTTGAACAGATTTACGCACCAGAAAAACCAATTCAAGAACAGGAAACTCCAGCCCCTGAAACCACTGTACAAAAGTATAGGATTAAGGTTCAGGGCAAAGAAGAGGAACTTCCTGTTGATGAATTAATTTCTCTGGCCCAAAAGGGTCGGGATTATGAAATTAACAATCGCTTACTCCGACAAGAGCGCGAACTACTCGATATAAGAAAAAAAGAGATTGATTCGTTTAATATTGAACCGGACAGACTCAAAGAGCTTAAGCAATTAGATGATTATGCTCGAGAGAATCCGAAGTTCTTGGATCTTGTAAAAGAGAATTGGACGAAACTCCAGTCAGGCGATCTTCAACAATCTGAAGCAAATCAGGCGGCCCCTGTATGGGACAAGCTAAACACTTTAGAATCTCGCTTGAATGAGATTATTTCGGAAAAAACCAAGATGAAAGAAGCCCAAGACGATCAAGCATTAGATAATGAATTAAAATCTCTGAGAGAAAAATACAAAGACTTTCCTTGGAATGATAAGGACGAGTTTGGATATACGAGAGAGCATAAACTATTACAGCACTTGTCGAACGGCGGGTTTCATTCTGCTAAGGCCGCTTTTATGGATATGTATGGCGAAGAAATTCTTGAAAAAACCATTCAGAAAACCAAAGAGCAAATTACGAATGAGATTCAGTCTCGAAATAAAAAAGGCTTAATTGTTCATGATCGATTGCATTCAAAATCAGCTGTTCAGCCGAGGAGGGATCTTAGGTCTGTAACGTACGACGATTTACTCGTTGATGCGCTTAAAGACATAGATACAGGAGGCTAAGTCATATGGCTTTAACATATGATCAAATCTCAGCGATTACTGAAAAGAATTTCATTAAAAAGCTGGTAGATAATATCTTCCGAAGTAACGTCCTTTTAGAGCGAATGCTTAAAAAGGGTAGCGTTAAATTGAGTGGTGGCGAACGGATTATTCAACCCGTGATGTATGCTCAATCGTCTTCGGATGTATGGTTTTCAGGAGCAGAAACTTTAAATACGACAGATGTTGAACAATTTTCAGCATTTGAATTTTTGTGGAAACAGGCGCAAGTGCCTATTTCTATTACTCGTATTGATGAGTTAAAAAATTCTGGTCCTGAAGCGAAAATTAATTTCGTTAAAGAGAAAGTTCAAGCGGCTGAAATGACGCTTAAACAATCGATTGGGGACGCTGTTTATAATGACGGTACGACTGCTAATCAGATTGTTGGACTTCGTTTAGCGGTTGATTCGACGGGTACTTATGGCGGTATTGATCGATCTTCTTATTCATGGGCAGCGGCTCAAGAAGATGGAACGACCGCGACTCTTTCGATTGCGGCACTTCAAAGTTCTTGGGGTTCGGCGTCGATTGATGCGGATACACCGACAATATCTGTAGCAACTCAGACTATTTACAATAAATATTATGGTTTGCTTCAACCTCAACAACGATTCATGGATTCTGAGATGGCTAAGGGCGGGTTTACTTCCCTCATGTTCAATGGAAAACCCTTTGTGGTGGACCATAAGGTTCCAGCGAATCATGTGTTTATGTTGAATGAAAACTATCTCTATCTAGCTATCCATAAAGACGAGAATTTCCGATTCCGTAAATTTATGGATGAAGGAAAGCAAGCGGTTATGACAGCTCGTATTTTCTTTGCCGGGGCTTTGGTATGTTCCAATCCTCGTATGCAAGCTAAGATGAATGCGATTACGGGATAAGGAGGAATAGAATGTATCCATTAATTAATATGCATCATCCTATCTCTGCAGTCGTTGATTCGGGGGCCCAGAAACACCTTCCGGGAGACCGAATTGTCTATAGAGATGCGGAATATACATTTGCTTATAATGGTTCGAATAGCGCCATTACGGCGAATAAACTTTGTGACTTCATCAGTGGTTCTAGTGGTTACTCGGTCGTTGTATCGGGTGCGACTACAGTTCGACCTGTTGGGGTTTGTGTTCATACCACCGTTGCGACGGGGCAATATTTTTGGATGCTTACGGACGGAGTTTGTCCGCGAGTATCCTTAACAGGTCCTACAGCAGCGAACTTTGGTTATTTGTACCCTGGTGCAGCTGGGCAATTAAGTCCAACCGCACCTACGGGCGTGGGCACTGCGGCTCTTGGCGGTTATGTCGGAGCAGTGGCACGCGCTATGGAAGAAATCGCCTCTGGTTCTACCAGCGGTAAGGTTTATTTCTATAAAGTGTAATCATTGATTGATTGGAGGCCCCTTTTTGGGGTCTCCTTTTCTTTATGAAGAGAACAGTTGAATTAGATCTTGAATATCAACCACCGACGGCTTACCCGCCCGCACCTCCTCGTCAATTAGCCAGCGCGACAACGGCACATGATTCGGCCACGATTGAATTTTGGCGAGAGATTTGGTTTCGAAATATTAAGGCCAACAAAGAAAAGTTTGGCTCTTTTAAAGAAAATGGGGTTCATAAGCTTTATGAAATCTGGAAGTGGAAGCCGTGTATTATTTTGGGATCTGGTCCATCGCTAAAGCATTATGCTAAGCACCTTATAGCCGGTGAAGAAAATGGGCAAAAGCGAGAAGGCAATCCTGGAATTCCAGTCTTATCAGCGCTTCATAATTTTGCTTACCTAGAAGATCTTGGGGTAAAGGTTGATCATTACGTTTCGCTTGATGCGGGTGAAGTCGTGATTGATGAAATGTTTGAGGGCGGCACTAAATCGCAAGAAGAGTACAAAGAGATTTCTAAAAACAGATCGTTATTATGCTACTACGCAACAAATCCGAGATTATTTGATAATTGGAAGGGAAGTGTTCATTGGTTTAATTCTGTACTTCCAGATGATGCGTTAAAAGAAAAGTTTCATGCGATTGAGAAGTACAATGTTTTTGTTAGCCCAGGGGGAAATGTTCTTGGGGCTTGTTTTTACTTAGCAAAAGCTATTTTTGGGTGTAACCCCATTATTTTTATGGGGGCTGATTTTTCGTTTTCATATGACAAGAAATTTCACTCTTGGGATTCAAAATATGACAAAATGGGTCAA
>CAZSZT010000062.1:0-7715 GCA_964611175.1 uncultured Bacteriovoracaceae bacterium | reverse complement strand
CGAATGGATGTGGTAATTGAAATCGAAGAAAAACAAACGGGGACACTCACTCTGGGCGCGAGTTTTTCGTCATTTGATAAATTCGGGGTTCAAGGGGCCGTATCCAAGGTTAATCTTTTCGGTCGCGGTTACGATATTAGTCTTTCCGCGTTGTTTTCGGGAAAGAGACAATTGTTTTCGGCTCTCTTTCGTAACCCCCGACTTTACGACTCTTATTTGTCCATGACTCTTCAAGGTTTTAAAACGGAGTATGAATCGGTCGATACGACAAAAGTGACGGAGAGCGGTGGAAATATCAGTTTTTCCTACCCCTTAAATAAACAGTGGAGTGTGGGGGCAAGCTACGGGCTAAGAGATGTCGATATTAACATTCAAGATGTGATTCGAAGTCTCTACCCGGATTCTTTCGGACTAAGTTCTTCGATGGGGGTTTCGCTTACGCGAGACACTTTAAATACTCGCGAGATTTTCTTGCCGTCCAGGGGTTCTTCCAATTCCGTTTCAACTTCTGTGGCGTCTCAATACCTAGGAAGCGATATGTCCTTTTGGAAGGCGAGTTATGTTGGGAAGAAATATATTGAGGTCGTCGATAAAGATGCTTTTGTGCTGGCGGGATCTGTTTTAAGTTTTGGATTGAGGCTGGATTATATTCAAGGGATCGAGAATCGAAGTATTCCATTCAGCGAGCGTTTCATTCCCGGAGGAATTTACTCCATTCGGGGTCATCTTTATCGATCGCTTGGGCCGTATATTTACGTTCCTTTTAGCTTAACCGGTAGGCGAGCGGATGACGGGGAACTAGACATTACAGAGGCTTCCAAACTTCGTCTGGGCGGAAATAAACAGGCGATTTTGAATGTGGAATACCTCTTTGATATCTTTCGGGAAGCCAAGATTAAGGGTGTTTTATTTGCAGATGCCGGAAATACCTTTCCCGAAGGTGACTTCCGGTGGAAGGATCTTCGGGCGAGTGCGGGGTTTGGTTTTAGGTGGTTTTCACCGCTTGGCCCGCTTCGTTTTGAATGGGGAATTCCCTTGGATCGTCGAAAAGGTGAAGATGCCGTTCTATTCGACTTTTCAATTGGATCGCCCTTCTAGTAGGATTCTGAACATGCGAAATTTAATGGGTTCTTTATTTTTAGTTTTTGGGCTTCAAAGTTTTTCTCTGACTGCGGCTCCTATCCCAACGGGAGGGACAGATTTTAAATTGGCGGTTGTTGATTTTCAGGCGGCCTTAAATGGGGTGGAGGAAGGTAAGCAGGCCAAATCTAAGCTCAAACAAGAATTTGATGTGAAGCAAAAGGATTTGGAAAAGAGAAAAACGAGTTTGGATAAATTGCAAACGGAAATTGCTAGTCTTCAGTCTCAAATGCAAAGTGGCGTTCTTAAGCCGGAAGCCATTGAAAAGGGAAAAAAGATGGAGGCTGATTTTAAGAAGCAGCTGGAAGAATATTCAGAGCTTCTCCAGTCTTCACAGAAGGACATTTCCGAAAAAGAAATGAAAGCCACTCAGGAGATTATTTCCAAGCTTCGAAACCTTGTGATTGAACTCGGTCGTAATGAGGGATATTCGATGGTTTTGGAGAAAAACGAAAGTGGCTTAATCTACGCGGCAAGCTATACCGACCTAACAGAAAAGCTCATTCAAAAATACAATGCGACTCATAAGAAATAGTAAGGAAGAGATTTATGGGAAAAGGAAGTAACCGTCGAAGTCAAAAAATGATTCAACGCCGTGGCCGAGTTCGCAAAAAGGCCCGCCTCAAGAAATTGGTGGAAACCAAAAAGACGGCTCGGCGTACAGCTCGTCAATCGCACACATCGAAGGTTGTTACGAAGGAGTAGGGGAACACTACCGGGACAACTCTTCCTGGGAAGAGTTGAATAGAGAGCTTGGAACTTTTAAGGACTTACACTCACCGAGGCTTCCGACTTTTTCTCCAAACCACGCACGGTTGAGACCACTCGGTTGCGGCCGAGTTCTTTGGCTTTGTAGAGGCATTTATCGGAAGCTTCGACAAGAGTATCGACTGCCTTTCGGCGCTTCAGATCGAAGTCAGCCACACCAACGCTGATGGAGACTCGAATTTGCTGATCGTGGGCAATAAAGGAGTGATCCGCCACCCGCTTACGAATACGTTCACATAAACGAACCGCATCGTTCACAACGGTATCCGGGAAAATGATCATGAATTCATCGCCCGCATAACGTCCTACGAAGTCGACGGACCGGGTGGCCTCATTAATAAGCTTGGCCAGATCTTTAAGAACGGAATCTCCAGCTTGGTGGCCATAACGATCGTTAATGGTTTTGAAATGATCGACATCGATTAGACAAGCGCTCAAAGGCTTCGCGTATCGAGTGGAACGCTGAATTTCGGTTTCGAGTTGTTTTTTCATGAAGCGATAATTAAAAATGCCCGTCATTTCATCGGTGAATGTCAGGCGTTGCAAACGTTCATTCGCCCGCTTCAATTCTTGAATAAGAAAACGATTCGTTTCGATCAGTTCATGTTTCGACTTGGCTTCCCGTAAGACACTGGGGAGGCGATCAAGATAGAGAAGCTGGGTGTCCTTGACCACGTAATCATAAGCGCCACGTTTAATGGCCTCACTCGCGATCGTTTCATTTCCGTGACCGGTAACGAGAATGACTGGCGTATAAATTTCGGCTTCCTTAATCTGTTGAAGAACGTCCAAGCCCGATTTGAGTGGCATCGAATAGTCGAGCAAAATAAAATCATAATCTTTAAATTTCGATGTGACATCAGGCGTATCGGTCACAAAAACTTCCCAGCCTTCTTTCATCAATCGGCGGGCTGCGAGTTCCGCGTGATGAGCATTATCGTCAATAATGAGTATTCTCATGAGCGCCCTATTCTTGGAAGACAAACCGTAAACGTCGTGCCTATATTCTGCTGGCTTCGAACTTGCACTTTTCCTCCAAAGGATTCAGCAATTCTTTTTACGATCGAAAGGCCAATTCCCATTCCGTCGGTGGGGACATCTTCCAAACGCGTAAACGGAATAAAAATCCTTTTTAGATCTTGAGGATTAATCCCAACGCCATTGTCCTTAATGGAAATTTTATAAAAATCAGATTCTTTGCGGTAGAAAATTTGAATCGTTGGGTCTTCGTTTTTCTTATGGAACTTAAGCGAATTTCCAATCAAATTTAAAAAGATTTGATACAAGCGAATGGGATCTCCTTTTACAACCAGATCCTCTTGCGGAAGAGAAATTGTTCCGTGCGTCCGCTGAGTTTGTTCTGCGAGACTCGTCATCACGGAAGTCAAAAGTTCCTTAAGACTTACATCAATGAGTTCCTGCGGCGTATGGTAGAGTTTTGAAATCGATTGCAAGGAGCCAATCAAATGATGAAGCGATGTTACGGATTCTCGAATGATCTTTAAATATCTTTTTTGATCCTTCGTTTCGAGGCCGCTTTCCTCCAAAAGTTTCGTAAAACCTTCAAGCGTGAGAATCGGTTCTTTAAGATCGTGAGAAAGCATATGAAACATGAGCTTCCACTCTCGATCTCGTTGTTGAAGACGATGAAGCTCCGTTTTTAATTGGAAAATGAGCTTCGATTTTGGAAATTTTTCTGCCGCTTTGAGATCGATTTTCGTTGGAGCTAAAGGCAGAGCTGTTTGACGGGAGTTGTCCCGACTGACGCGTTTTTTTTGAATTTCTTTTCGAGCTTGCGTCATCTTTTTGTCCTTGGAACCTTTTCCGAATCCCCCTGTGTCACATGTTTCGAGTCTGTTTTTTCGAAATCTGATGAAGTTTAGTGAGAATTTCGAAATCTGTCAAAATACCCCCCGAAACCGATTTAAACGTGTTTAGATAGAAAGGTTAACGCAGCACTCAGACACAGAATATAAACGATTTCGAGCTTTTATTCCTTAAAAAATGGAGCCACCCTCTTTTTCAACCGTCAAAGTTCTGTTACCTTTAAGAGTGTCAGTCTTTTGACTTTGTGGGGTCTTAACTCATTCGGGGGAGTGGTTTTGATGGATTATTTTGAGACTTTGGAGAAATCAGCAGCGAATGCTGAAAACGAGTCAGCGGAAGAAAATTCGAAGCCTTCCGAAGCAGCACAGGTTTGGTCAAAGCATGCGCTCGACCTCGTCGTTACTCAGATTGAAGAAGTAAACAAGAGCCAAGAAAGTACCTTAGGATATTTGACTGAGGATCCGCCATTCATTGGGGCGAGTCATCTTGTAAAAAAGGTTTTCGAACTCGTTGAGAAAGTCGCCAACACGGATTCGACGGTTCTGATTTTAGGAGAAAGTGGAACGGGTAAGGAGCTTGTCGCACGTTCGCTTCACTCAAGTTCGAATCGGAGAACAAAGCCATTCATTCCTGTGAACTGCGGAGCCATCCCCACGGAACTTCTGGAATCTGAACTTTTCGGTCATGTTAAAGGCGCTTATACCGGTGCTCATACGTCCCGTGTGGGGCGATTTACTTTGGCGCATCAAGGGACGCTTTTTCTGGATGAGATTGGGACGATGCCGGCGAGTCTTCAGGTGAAAATTTTGCGCGCATTACAGCAAAAAGAATTCGAACCTGTGGGTGGAAACAAATCCATGAAATCGGATTGTCGAGTGATCGCGGCGACGAATATCGATTTAGAGCAAGAGGTGGCGAAAGGAAATTTTCGAGAAGATTTATTTTACCGGCTGAATGTGATTCCCATTCTTCTTCCTGCGTTACGCGACCGACGTGAAGATATTCCATTATTGGTTAATCACTTCATTCAGCAGTTTAATTTGAAGAAGAATTATTCCATTGAGGGCGTGACGGGGTTGGCAATGGACATTCTTATTCGCTACAACTGGCCGGGGAATGTGCGAGAGCTTGAAAATATTTGCCAAAGACTTTGTATTTTAAAAGCTTCCGGAATGCTCGACGTTGCGGATCTACCTCCTAAGCTTCTTCATTCGAAGCCCATTCATCGAGCGGCTAATCCTTGGACCCAATGGCTTTCGGAAGGAATTCCGGACGCTGGGCTTCCGTTCGATGACCTTGTTGTTCAGTTTGAAAATGACCTGATTCTCAAGGCTTTAGAGCAAACCAAGTGGAATAAAAATAAGGCGGCGCAACTTTTACACCTGAATCGCACGACCTTGGTGGAAAAGATTAAAAAGCGCAATTTAGCTCCGAACTCCTAATTCTCGGTTCTCAAAATCAGATGTCGATTGACCCGACCGAGTAGGGACATTATCGTTTTCTGATTATGTCCATCAAAAGCGATAAGTGGATCACGAAAATGGCTAAAGAAAAGGGGATGATTTCTCCTTTCGAATCGTCTCAGGTTCGGTCGGGTGTCGTTTCGTACGGAGTTTCTTCTTACGGTTACGATATGCGCGTTTCGGATGAGTATAAGATTTTTACGAATATCAATTCGACGGTAATCGATCCCAAAGCCTTTCATGATTCTAGTTTTGTTGAGTTCAAGGGCGCGGTTCTCGTCGTTCCGCCGAACTCTTTTGCTCTTGCTCGAAGCGTGGAGTATTTTAAGATTCCTCGAAATATTTTGGCTGTTTGCTTGGGAAAATCCACATACGCACGCTGTGGAATTATTTGTAACGTCACGCCCTTTGAGCCCGAGTGGGAAGGCCATGTGACGATCGAGATTTCCAATACAACTCCGTTACCCGCTCGGATTTATTCGAACGAAGGTATCTGCCAAGTTCTTTTCTTTGAGTCCGATGAAGACTGTGCTGTTTCATACGGAGATAAAAAGGGAAAGTATCAGGGGCAAACCGGAATTACGCTTCCGCGGTTATAATTAAAAACTCTCCTAGCTCTTCGAAGCCTTGATCCGTAATCTAGAGTATGGCCACGGCAGATTTGCATTTTCATACGATCCATTCGGATGGGAAACATTCGGTTTCCTGGATTATCGAACAGTTGGGGAAGGCAAGGGCCGATGGATTGGGGCTGGGAGTTTTAACGGATCATGATGGCGTTGCCGGTTATGAAGAGTTTGCAGAAGGTGTAAAAAACTATTGGAAGCCCATTTGTGCTTCCGAATTGTCGTGCACCTTTCTCAGCCCCGAGGGGCGTCATAAAGAGCTTCATTTGCTCGTCTATGGGATTGATCCGAATGATTCTTATATGAAAGGGCAGTTTGCGAAATTCAAGGAAGAGCGAAGAAAGCGTTTTTTGGCGATTTGCGATCGTTTTAAAGAAGCCGGGTATCCGATTGATGGAGAGAGCCTTGCAAAGAAAACAAAGGGAGTTTTAGGCCGACCTCATATTGCCGACGCTCTTGTCGAAAGAGGCGTTGTGAAGGACAGGCAGGAAGCTTTTGAGAGATTTCTTTATGATGGGCATCCTTATCATGTTCCGAAATGGCGGTTCCCTCTGGAGGACGCCGTTCAATACGCCAAGAAGGCCGGACTAAAAACATCCGTCGCTCATCCTGGTCAATATCAATTTACAGAGGGGCTTCTCAAAACCTGGAAAGATTTGGGCGTGGATGCCATCGAGGTTTTTCATCCTCGGCATACGCCATCGGACACTCAGCGTTATATGGAAATCGCCAATCGTCTTGGGTTTCGAATTTCAGGTGGAAGCGATTTTCATACGGATGAGACCGACTTATTTGGGAATCGTCCAAGTGTTGGTTATACACGGTACCCCTTGGAGGCGGCGCGAAAATTTTTGGGAGCACTTTTGTGAGCGGTAATTACGATCGAAATCTGTTTGGCGAAATTGAGAGATTCGTAAAAATCAAAATTTTAGATCGGGAATATGAGGTTCCCGAGAAATTAGAGCTTTTGCGAGTCTTTCAGTTTCTGGATTTCAATATCGACTACGCGCGTTTGTGTTGGAACGGCTCCTGCTTGCGCTGCCATGTGAATGTCGATGCTCCCCAAAAAAAAGATAACGCCCTGAGTTGTCGACTAAAGTCCTGCGACGGCATGATCCTCACCAAGCTTCCAGCCACCATCAAGCCCCTCGATTAGGGGTCAGGGCACTTAAGTGCCAGGTTAAAAAAATAATTCGAATAAAATCAAGAGGTTAACAGATCATTGTTAGGCGGAGTAAGACACCAGAAAACGATGAGTCTAACACAGAAATGTAAGTAGTTGATTTTATTGGGTCCATGAGCGTTTACCTGGCACTTAAGTGCCCTGACCCCTATAATGGGAGTATGTGGTGGGCTGTTGTTGGACTGACTCAGGCGGAGCGGGCGCGTGCTATGCAGCAGGGCTTTGGTGGAGATTCTCGTATTGATCCCATGATTGCATTGGGGATTTTTGCGGCGCTGGCGCTTGTGATTGCCTTGTTCGTTCTTCAGTCGAAAAAGAAGAAGACTCGCTAAAACTTATTTAATTTTCTTGGATAAAACTTTTTTTCTCAGGGACGCTTTGTACTTTTTGATTTTGTCGAGGACTTTCGCGTTCGGGAGTTTTCCGCCAGCTCCCAAAATTTGAGCGGCCAGAATTCCCGCATTGAAGGCGTTCCCAATGGCGACGGTCGCGACGGGGACGCCTCGAGGCATCTGAACGATGGACAAAAGAGCATCCTGACCCTGCAAATGACCCATAGGAACAGGCACTCCAATGACGGGGAGTTCCGTTAACGCGGCCACCATTCCAGGCAAATGCGCTGCCCCCCCTGCACCGGCAATAATTACTTGAAAACCCTTTTTTCGCGCTGTCTCGGCAAACGCGGACATCTCTTTTGTAGTTCGGTGG
>CAZSZT010000061.1:0-7715 GCA_964611175.1 uncultured Bacteriovoracaceae bacterium | reverse complement strand
AGAAGGACCCACGACTCGTGAAATTTTTGTCGATCGCTTAATGGCTACGGACTCATTTCCAGGGGTCACAGGAAATTTATTCTTTAAAGATCAGCAAGTTCGTAAGCGCCCACGTCTGATCGCCGTCCGAGACGGTCAATTTCAGGAACTCCGATAAAAAGGGGTCAGACTAATTTTTAAAGCACCTGAAGCGGTTAAAACTGCCTTTAGTCATAAGAAAATTGTCTCGTTTTGCGCGTTATTGTATCGGCTAAAATTCCTCTGACCCCTTTTTTAGGACTTTGTCCAGCTTTCGAAAGACGTTGGACTGCGAGTTTTGCCGTAGTCGACGTCCATCTGGGCGAGTTGGAGTTTGGAAGCGAGGTCGACGTTGACGGCGTGCCAGCGGGTGTACGAGTCCAAGACCCAAATCCCTGATTCACGTGTTCCGTTTCCGGAAGCCTTGATTCCCCCAAACGGCAGATGAGCTTCGGCGCCAGTCGTGGAGTTATTGATGCTACTCATCCCTGCTAGAATATTCTCTTTAAATTCGAGCATCCGGTGCGGATCTTCCGTAAAGATCGCCGACGATAAACCGTAAGCATGGCCATTCGCGAGTTTCATACAGTGATCAAAATCATTCGCCTTAACCAGATTCACGGTCGGTCCAAAAATTTCTTCCTGAAAAAGTCGACTTTTTTGCTCCACATTTTCCCAAAGCGTCGGACCCACATACCATCCTGCATCGGGATCTCCAGAAAATTTCGAATAGGGGCGCTTTGAGGTGATTCTTCCCTGGCCTACTAAAAGTTTTCCGCCTTCCCGTTTTCCCCACTCTAAATGTTTTAAGAAATTCTCTAAATAGCGTTCAGCAATCAGCGGACCGTAAAAAACAGAAGGATCCCGAAGTGGATTTCCAATTTTAATTTTTTCTATGGCGGCCAAAAATCGTTTTTTAAATTCCGCATAAATATCTTTATGAAGAATAATATTTCCAGTCGAAGTACATCGCTGCCCACCTGTTCCGTAACAAGAAACCAATGTCGTTGGAATGGCTTTATCCAGATCTGCATCTTTATAAATAATCAGCGGATTTTTCCCGCCCAATTCAAGCGAAGGCGTTTGAAAAGCTCGCCCGCAAATTTCTCCAATTTTTCGACCTACAGCCGAACTTCCTGTGAATGAAACTTTTTGAATCTTTCCTTTTTCAACATACGAAAGAATCTTTTCTCCAACGCCTCCATCTCCGAATAAAACATTCATACTTCCTTCCGGAAATCCAGCCTCTTCAAAGCACATTGCAAATGAAAGTGCCGTTGTCGGCGCATCCTGCGAAGGTTTCCAAATCACCGTATTTCCGGCGAGCATCGCGGGGATGATTTTCCAAGAGGGAACAGCAAACGGGAAATTTCCCGCCGTAATCATCAGACAAACGCCAAGAGGACGCCGGTACGTAAATAATTCCTTATGTGGAAGTTCCGATGGAACGGTTTGTCCGTAAAGGCGGCGACCCTCTGATTGGAAAAAGTGTGCTGTATCAATTGCTTCCTGAACCTCCCCGAGCGACTCCTTCAATGTCTTTCCAATTTCTCTCGTTATGATTCGCGCCAGCGAGATTTTTTCTCTTTCCAAAATTTGCGCCAGTCGGCCAATGGCGGAGCCTCTAACGGGAGCCGGAATTTTTCTCCACTTTTCAAAGGCTGTATTAGCCGCCTTCACGGCTGTTTCAATTTCCGAAGAACTCGCGTTGGGAAAGGTTCCGACAACGTCGCTTAAATCCGCAGGATTGAGAGATGAAAAATAATTCTTTCCTCGAACAAGCTTTCCACTGATCCAATGTCCTCCGATAATTTCGGGACCGTAAGGCTTTCGGTTTGGTTTTAAAATTTTCATTGAGCTAGATTTCATCCTCACCCCTTCCTAGGGCTTAATTTAATTCCTTAATGCTCTTTTTAATAAGGGCCAACCCCTCTTCTGCCTCCTCATTTTTGAGATCAAGAATCGGTCGAATACGAATAGATTTTTGTCCACAGGGCAAAATGACTAAACCATTTTTCCAGCATAATTTACGAAACGCATCTCGAGTCTCAGCATCAGGCAAATCAAAGGCCATAAACATTCCAAGACCCCGAACATTTGAAATTCTGTTGTCCGCTTTAGAAAGCTCTTCCAATTCCTTACGCATCTTTGGCCCAAGGAGTTGAACATTTTCTAAAAGATTTTCTTCCAAAATAATTTCAATGAAACGCGTGGATCGCACCATATCCGTTAAATTCCCACCCCAAGTGGAATTAATTCGGCTTGGCACTTTAAAAACGTGATCAACCTCTTCAAGGCGTTTCGTTCTTACGGCACATCCACACACCTGTACCTTTTTTCCAAACGCAATAAGGTCAGGAACCACACCATAATTTTCAAACGCCCAAAATTTTCCGGTAAGCCCCAAACCTGTTTGAACTTCATCAAAAACAAGAAGAGCATCATGTTGATCGCAAAGGTCTCGAAGCTTTTTAAGGAATTCTGCTCGAAAGAAATTATCCCCACCCTCCGCTTGAATGGGTTCAATGATTATCGCACAAATCTGATGAGGGCGATCAGCAAAAGCTTTTTCAATTTCTTGAACGGCTTTTCTTTCTGCTTCCATCGTTTTTTCTAAACTCTCCGGCGTCTCTGGAAAACTCAGTTTAGGATTCGAAATTCTCGGCCAATCAAATTTGGGAAAATAGGCCACTTTCTCTGGCGCCGTATTCGTCATCGACATCGTGTAACCTGTTCGTCCATGAAAGGCCTCTCGAAAGTGAATCACTTGAGTCCCGATTTCACCACGACCGGAAACCATATTTTTTCGAACCTTCCAGTCTTGCGCTGTCTTCAAGGCGTTTTCGACGCCGAGGGCTCCTCCTTCGATCAAAAAAATTCGATCAAACATGGGGACAACGCGGTTATGAAAAAGAGAAACAAATTCAGCGAAAGGTTCCGTATAAATATCGGAATTTGAAATTTTTGTTTTGGCCGCGGTTAAAAGCTTTTCTTCGTAATCCTTATCCGAAAGTTTTGGATGATTCATCCCGATCGGGTTGCTAGCAAAGAAGGAAAAAAAATCGAGAAGTGTACGTTGATTCTTGGCGTCGTAGAGTCTCGCACCTTTGGATTTTTTCAAATCCAGAACCATATCGAAACCATCGGCTAAAATAGATTTTTTAAGGGTACTGATCACTTCCGTATCGGGAATTTTCTTCATAACTGGTACACCGTGACATAAATTATTACCATTTCTGAAGAAAGCATTTGAGCTGAATCGCGAAGCGAAGGTGACATAAGGTTGAACACCTATGACACCTTGAGCGACAAAGAGTCAGCCCAAATGCTTTCTTCCCCAATCACAGTAAATGGGGCCGCAGGCATTTTGTCCAATACTTCGTCATCGCTCGTTGCATATGTCCAATATTCGCCTCGCTGCTTCCTCGTCTTGAACAAAATGCCTGCGGCAGAAATGGTAATAATTTATGTCACGGTGTACTAACTATTAAATAGGGAAATCATTGCTCTTGTAACCGTGAAAATGGCAAAATAGAAAAAGTGAAGGCAAAATCTAAAGAATTCGCCCCCGTTTCCGAGATTATAGGGGGTGTCCGACTGCCGAAATCGGTAAAAGAACACCTTAAAAATCACGAGATTTGGTCTAAGTGGGCCGAAATTGTAGGCCCTGAACTCTCCCGCGTGACCTCTCCCGCCGAAATGAAGACCAAAGTTTTAGAAGTTCATGTCGCTCATCAAGCCTGGGCTCAACAGCTTCATTTTTTGAAGCCCTCCATCATTGGGAAGATTCGAAGTGTTTGCCCGAGTTCTCGGGTCTTGGATCTTCAATTTCGAGTGGGGAAAGTCACGCCTTCACCGTTGCCGTCGAAAAAGGATTCCCTATTTTTTGGAAAAAAAGATACTCCCGTTCAGCTTTCCGAGCGAATGGAGATGACCTTAAGAGCCGTAGAAGACCCTGATCTTCGCGCCACGATCCGAAAAGCGATGGAAGCATCGGTCCGACGATTTTCTTAGTGGGTTTTTAATTTTGATACGTCATATTTTAGAAGAACAGGGGGAGCAAAATGAATCTACAGATAAGAATAGCATTATCACTGATACTTTTGATGATTCCGAGCGCGAATCTTTTAGCTCAGAACACATACAAAGGCATAATGGAATCATTGGCGAAAGAGAGCGGGTGGAGTGACGAAGATTTTAAAAAACTCGATGAGCGCTCCTTTCAATTTGCCGAAGTTTCACCGGACGTCATGATGAAGATTAACCCAGCTTTTGTAAAAGATGGAATCATGACCTTTACAATGGGAAGTCCGAAGGGCGAATGGGGACGATATGACGGGGACTTCTTACCTGAAGATCAAAAAGAAAATGTACAAATTCGCCAGGCTTTTGAAATTGGAAAAACTCATGTAACCAAAGGGCAATATGCATTAGTGATGGGTGGGCCTATACCTAAAAATCCAAATGAGCCGATGGTGCAGATCAGCATGGCGATGGCTGAAGGCTATATCCAAAAACTAAACGAACTGGATCCGGATCATCATTATCGCCTCCCAACGGAAGAAGAATTCGAATATGCGGCACGCGCGGGAACAACGACCGCTTTTTATGGTTTTGATCCGACCGGCATGACGGATAAACAAATAAAAGAACGTTTGAAGGAATTTGCCGTTTTTGAATCTGATCGAATAGCTAATGTTGCCACCAAAACGCCAAATGCGCTCGGGCTTTATGATATGGAAGGAAATGCGTGGCAATGGACAGAAACCGATCATGGCTCCGCCCGTGTCATACGGGGCGGCTCTTGGAACTATAATGCGCATTTCTTGCGTTCTGCCTCTCGTCACATCGACTACCCGGAGAACCGCCACGACTTTGTCGGTTTTCGCCTCGTGAGGATCCCAAAGGCCGCTCGTTAGGCATTAAATTAGTCGTGATAAAAACCGTCGCACATCCATGAGGCGAATCCTCGGGTATTTGAGACTTTTTTGTTCATGTTTGAGATTAGTTACAACTTGAACACTAAAGGTAGGATTCAGTTTTTCCGTAAAATAAATGAGGGAAGGGGAAATACTGGAATCGTTGTTTTTTGTTTCAACTAAGAGCCAAGGCTTTGTATTCTTGGTTACTAAAAAATCAACCTCTCGTTTTTGCTTATCCCTAACATAATAGAGTTGAAACTCGCCCTGTGCAGAATCGGTCCATGCATGACAACTCTTTAAAAGATGAGAAGCAATGAAATTTTCGAAGCGAGCGCCCTCATTTGTTAGGCTGGCCCAGTCAAATAAGTACAGCTTCGGTTCCTTTCGAATCGCCTGCTTTAAGTTTTTAGAATAAGGCCGAATTCGATAGCAAAAATAAACAGCTTCGAGCAACTCAATCCAACTTCGGACCGTGTCGAAGGAAACTTTTAGATCTTGCCTTAGACTTTCATAAGAGAGCGGAGAAGCTACTCGATCTTCTAGTAATAGAGATAAATTTTTAAGTTGTTCTAAGTCCTTGATGTCTTTCAAATCGCGCAGGTCTTCCCTGATCATTCGTTCGCGGTAAAGTCGCCGCCATCTTTGCGCCTTTGACTCACTTTGGCCAAAGAGGGGATCCGGAAACCCCCCCAATTTTAAGAGGGCTTCAAATTCAAAATTTGTTTTGAGCTCTCCCCCCCACTCTGTTTCGGGGGGGGTTGAAACAGTAGATTGTTCATTGAGACTGAATGGATGAAGACGATAGGGAAAATAACGACCCTGCAAGCTATCTCCCGATTTTCTGTAAAAATCCAGTCTTGCACTTCCCGTGACAATGATTTGGGCTTTGTTTTTATAGAGATCGTAAAGGCCCTTGAGCCGATTTTTCCATTGCCGATCTTTGTGGATCTCGTCTAAGACCAGGAGCGACTGGGAGTCAAAGATCGATTTAGGATTCTTTAACCAAAGTTTCCGAAACTCATCATCATCCCAAGAGTAATAACCATTCTCGTGACCAGCTGCTTCAAGAATGTTTTGAGCCATCGAGGTTTTCCCCACTTGGCGAGGTCCCGAAACAAAAGCGATCTTTCGCTCTCTGAGAGCATCTTCCGGAATCAATTTTTCTAAATAGCGGTGGATCATCATAACCATTATTAACCCATACTGAGTTTTGGTCAAACCAAACCTCAGTTGGGTGAGTTTTGGTTAGGCCAATAACTTCCCCGCGGGAATTGAGTGTCGCAGGTTACCTGGCACTTAAGTGCCCTGACCCCTTTGAAAAGGCGAGGGATTTCGGGGGGTTGGAAGGGGTGATGAGGGAGGTGGACATGTATTGATGGAAAGACCCGTGTATTTGATTTTTAGGAGATTATTTATGAAGCGATGGATGAGAATGATTTTGCCCGTGGTGGTGCTGACGGTTTGGAATTCAAATCTTTGGGCGTTGGTATGCACACCGCCGAAGGATCCGACGGATGAAATAAAAATTGAAATTGTAACGGAGGAGGCGACCAAAGCCAAAGAAGGGTTTGAGATAGTTGGAGAGACGGCGAAGAAAGACTATATCAATCAGTTAAGGAGCCTGATTATTTTAATTTCCGCGAAGAAAAGAGCTCTTGTTGAGAAACGGGATGCGATTCAAGAGAGCCTTAATCAGCTTGAGCTTGACGAAATAGAGCTGAAACTTGCGGATCAATCGCTTCAAGATCAATTGACGGCCCTTGTTGGTGAGACGGAAGCTTCGAAACTCCTTAAGGACTGGAATGATGTGACCGCTGCAGAACTGGCAAGGATTGTAGCGGAACTTTCCGGACCGGGGTCAAATCGAGAATTGATCGAATCTTTTGCGACGGAGCGGGGCTGGAGCAAAGAAGATCTTCAGAAATTAGATGTTAGGTCATTTGAATTTGCGGAAGTTTCGGCAGAGGTGATGCTGAAGATCAATCCTGATTTTGTGAAAGATGGAGTGATGACCTTTACAATGGGAAGCCCGAAGGACGAATGGGGACGATATGACGGTGACTACTTATCTGAAGATCAAAGGGAAAATGTACAAATTCGTCAGGCTTTTGAAATTCAAAAGACCCATGTGACCAAAGGGCAATATGCCTTGGTGATGGGTGGGCCCATACCTGAAAATCCCAATGAGCCGATGGTGGACCTCAGCGTGGCGATGGCTGAGGCTTACGCCAAAAAATTAAGCGAGCTTGATCCCCTTCATGATTATCGTCTTCCGACAGAAGAAGAATTCGAATATGCGGCACGAGCGGGAACAACGACCGCCTTTTATGGTTTTGATCCCACAGGATTAACGGACGAACAAATTAAAGTGCGTTTAAAGAGTTTTGCCGTTTTTGGATCTGATCGAATAGCTGACGTCGCCACAAAAAAGAAGTCTAATCAGCTTGGACTTTTCGATATGTCAGGAAATGCCTGGCATTGGACGAGCACTTTGTATGGCTCCAGCCGTGTGCTGCGGGGCGGCTCTTGGTTCAGCGCTGCGCGGTTTCTGCGTTCTGCCTTTCGTGGCAGCGTCTTCCCGGGGTACCGCGGCGACGGTGTTGGTTTTCGCCTCGTGAGGATCCCTAAGGCTGGTCGATAGAGCAAGCCTTAGGCCCCGAACAATTGGTTCGCCTTCGGCTCAACCCTTAGCACTTTTACCCTTTTACTCTTTAAGAATTTTGGTCTTCCGGTGGCTTTAGCCCCGTGAAGACCAATCGACAAATTTCCCTTAGT
>CAZSZT010000060.1:0-7824 GCA_964611175.1 uncultured Bacteriovoracaceae bacterium | reverse complement strand
CGGAGACAAGTCCAAAAAATTTCAAGATATTCGTTCACCAAAGGGCGTTCAATAAAATTCTCGTGCCTCAAGATGGAAGACGAAAATGGAAATCGCCCGTGTTCGTCCCGGTCCTGGATAATCATTTCTTCGTACCGGGTTAAAAGAAAAAAAATATTTCCAAAGATATCTAATCGAAGTTTCATTTCATTTGGGTTTATTGTTTCAAGCCTAGGCTCTTTTCCAAACAGGACGGGAACAGACGGATACAAATAGGAAAGAGCCGGGGAAATCTGGCTGAAATCAAAATTCGAAAATGCTTTTGGAAGTTCCTTGGGTTGAAGCCAATGCGGGCCGAAATCGATAAAGAAGGAATCTTCAATTTCCAACGATTTTCCGTCGAGTTGAATAGCGGTATTTTGCCTTTCAGCTGGGTTAACCGAATAAGAGATGCCAAGAAAGTCCGAAAGGATCGTTCGAAGCGCATATTTTCGCTCCTCCAGGAGGTTTGTCGGAATTTGAATGCGAAAACTCACAACTTACCACACTAGCATTTTGAGGCAGAACTAAGCTAGACTAGCCTGGCACTATGCAGCGTTGGGGTGAGGGAATGAAGCGATACTACGATCTCTATGGGCCAAAAGTTTTGTTTTGGGTTGGTGTCAGCGCCCTTGCTGGATTAGGGCTTTCGGCGGCGGAATTTCTCTTAATTTGGACCTTTAAGCATATTCTCGTCGTATTAGGTTTTGTTGCAGAAACGACGAAGGACCGACTCGACGAATGGTTGAATTGGTCGCCTTCACCCATCGAAATTACGTTCGTATTTATCGGAGTTGGCCTCTTAAGAGCTTTATTTGTTTTTCTTCCAAAACTGGGCATTCAGATGTCGGCTATTACTTTTATGGCCAGACTTCGACAAGCGTCGATTTATCAAATGCTTTTAGCTAAAAATCGATCTTTTGTTTCGGCGGCGGAACTTGGAACTCGAAATGCGGAAATGATCCCATCGGCCATGATCAATTTAAAAGCGAAAACTCAAATGATTTCGTCTGTTTTAGTACTTATCGGGCTCTTTGCCGGGATGCTTTACTACTCGCCTTCCGCAAGTTTGTTCTCCATTTTTGGAATGAGTTTTGTCGGTTTGATTGTTTGGGGAACGAACAAGAAGCTACGCCGACTTTCCAGGCAAGGAGTTGAGGAAGAGAAAAAATTCAATGAAGGCATTCAACGAGTCGCTCGAAATCGTCTATTGGTTCATGTTTTAAAGTCGGGGCGAAGAGAATTTCTCCATCTTAGCTCAAACTCTTTAAACCGAATTCAAATTCTTTTGAAAACGAGATTTTTGAGTACGTTTTGCGGATTAATTCCCGATATTTTTGGGCTTCTTATTCTCGCAAGTTTGCTCATTCTCAATACGACTTTTTTCGGCTTGCCAGGAGTGGACTTTGTCGCCTTTCTTTATATTCTTCAGCGATTCATCAATAACTTAATGCCCTTAAGTAATCAGGCGGCAGAATCTTCTTCCTCGGATTATAGTTTTAAAGAGATGACGAAAGTTTATTTTGCGATTGATGAAAAGGAACGTCTCGAGGCTCTGGCACCCCTTATTCGAGGTTATTCCAAAGAATCGCCAAAGCCTCTCGAACGTTTACCCGATAGAAAGCCTCCGGAGATTGAAATTGAAAATTTAAGCTTTCGGTATCACCCAAAAATGCCGAACGCCTTAACGAATTTAAATTTAAAATTTAATCGAGGGGCGCAAGTCGGAATCGTCGGTCACAATGGTTCCGGCAAATCAACACTTTTACTTCTTCTGTGCGGCGTACTGGAACCTTCAGAGGGGCACATTCGTATTGATGGGAAGTCGCCAAAAGACTATTTTTCTGATCCGCGGCTAAGTGTTGGTTATGTGGGTGCGGAGCCCTATCTTATCGAAGGCACGCTTAAAGAAAATTTGGAATATGGCTCATCCAGGCAGCACTCGGACGATGAGTTCCAAAAAGCTCTCGAATCGGCACATCTTTGGGAATTCGTTCGAAGTCTCGACAGCGGTCTCGATTATCGCCTCAACGAATCTGGCGAAGGATTGTCTGCGGGGCAAAAGCAGAAATTAGCTCTCGCACGAGCCTTACTCGATGAACCGCAGATTCTTATTCTCGATGAAGCGTTTGCGAATCTCGATAAGCGATCCAGCCTTTCGATTCTAGAAACTCTTAAAAAGTATAAGGGCCAGTCCACTGTTCTTTTAGTCAGCCATCAGGATCAGAGCCTCGTTCATATCGACCAGCGAATTGTGCTCAAGGCTGGTCGGTTAGTCGAAGATTCAGGCGCAGAGGTCCCGATTTTTTGCGAGGACAGTATCTCGGCTGGGCCCATAGAGATCGTCCAAAACTAAGCTAATTCTTGCAGGATAAATGAAGGTATAAATATGGCCTGGCGTCTTTTGATAGGTACGTTGACGCTCAAACAACTCCCGATATTCATTTCCGCTGAAGAATGTATCCGAAAAATACGATTGATAATTTCTTAAGTTGTCTTCATCCAAAAAGGGAGAAAAGAAATTAAAAGAATTCTGTAGAGTATAGCGAGGGATAACGATTCCCGTTTTCATCGTAAATCTTTGCATGAATAGATCGATGGTTCGTACGCTAGCCCAAACCATCTCCTTCAAAATTTTTGGTCTGCTCTGCTTGATAAATGGAATATTAGCCGTTGGGATTTCCAAAAGAGATTTTTGATTCAAAAGTCGAATCACTTTATCAAGGAGTCTCTGACGAATTCTCAATTCAGGATGTATCGTGGAAATAAACTTCATCGTACGAGACGACATCCCGGGAGTGATGGGGCGGCATTGATTTAATAATTGAAGGTATTGTTCGCACATAATATGACGCCGATTAATATGATTATTAAAAAGCTCATCAACACATTCCATTAAGAGGGGTTGGTTATCCTCCACACGATGAATCAATAAATCGATTTGGTCAAAAAATTGGTCCCGATAAAGATTCGCGTCGTATTCTAAAAGTCCAGGATGCAGAGAGTTGAGGCGCTTTAAATGTTTAACCACCCAAAGCTCTCGAATTTCATTCCGCCATTTTTTCATTTCGTTAGGGGAGGCCGGAACGAACGGGTCTTTTTGCCCGAATGCCCCCCTAAAAAAACTTTTTATCCGGGGAATTCGGTTTTTATAGGCGACGACTCCGCGCCCATTGATGAGCCCGCTTCCTTCCCCGATAAGAAGCAGAGGATTGTTCTTTAAAGCTCCACTTTCCTTTATTCCCCACCACTGCATCATGGCGGTAGATCCAGAATTTAAAAAGTTGTTTAAGATGTCGTCTTTGTTTGGAAAACAATAGGAGGTGTAGTCGTGATTGCTTAATTCATAATTAAAAAGTGCGGCACACTTTTTCGCAATTTTCGTTTCGTAGTGGGACTTCCTTCCGTAAGTAAGACATTGAATCTCTTTTTTTTGGTCTGCCAAAACAGCAAGCAGAATTCGAGAATCCCAGCCCCCGCTTAAAGCAAGGCTTATCTTTTTTTCGAATTGAACGGATTGAGTAATTTCACTTTTTAACAGTTCGTGAGTTTCACTAGCTAAGGCGTCGAGATTACTCGTCTTACATTCCTTATACATTTCATTGTCGAATTTTCGACTTGGATGTCCGCTCTCGGAAAAATGGATATATTCTCCAGGAATGAGTTTTGATAGGTCTTGAAATAAACTCGCTCGCGAATAGTTACTAAAATACGGGGGCGTAATCGCCTGAGTGATACCCACCACATCTGGTTTTAGCGAAAGAGTTTTCGCGAGAACGACGGAATTGGTTCCACCGAAAACTGTACCAGCTTTTGACCCATAAAATAATTTATAGGGACCCATGACATCATTTAAGAAAATGATCTCAGCGTCTCTCAAATTAATCATGGAGGCGGAATAGGATCCTGAAAAATTTTTTGGATGAGGCCAAGCTTTCTGAAAAGCCGATTCAAAAAAACTAACGACGTGTTCGGATTCGCTTTGGTTAGAGTTTAAAGAGTTATTAAAGATATAGCCGGCCAAAAAACCAATTTTATTTCCTTCTTGATAAACAACCTTTCGAGAGGCGCTATTCATCGGACAGGCATAAAGAAGTCGGCCCCTTTCAACAATTTCAATGGAATCTCCCCAGCTCTTTCTTGCCGCCAACGTTAACGTTGCTTTATGTTTTTGGGCCTCCTTTCCGTAAATGAACACATACTGCATACGAGAACAAAATTATATTGAATCCCCCGCCAAAAAAGAAGCCGAAATCACTGTCCGCCAGCCACTAATGATTGATTGCGGCGCCACCGCTATGTTTCAATAAATGCACTTGATAGGCATGTCGGGGATAGGGGGCACGAATGGCGCGGGATCCATCGAAATTTATTTTTTGTTGTACGGACTGCGGGAAAGAAAGCTCACGACTGTCTTTTTTGCCAAGGGCCGGCTGCTTGGCTTGCGGAAGTGAAAAATGTACGGTGCGTTATCCTCAGGCAACTCGAAATACCTTTCTTCGCGCCATTAAATCAGACCGGGTGGTGGGGCTATGGCGCTATTTCGATATGCTTCCATTGGCTTATGGAGAAAATATTGTCAGTGGTGGTGAAGGAAATCCGCCCATCGAAAGATGGAAATTTTTAGAAGACTTCGCCCTTTCTCAAAAGGGTATAAAGTGCGAGGTCTACGCTCATCGACATGACCATAGCCCACCCACGGGAAGCTTTAAGGATTTGGCTGGAAGTTTAATTGCAAGTGGCCTTAAGGAAAACGGAGTTCGAGAATACGTTGTCGCTAGTACTGGAAATATTGGCGTCGCTTGTTCACGCTACTTGAGCGCTACGGGAAGTCAGCTTTATGCCTTCGTTCCGCAGGATGCTCCTTTTTACAAGGAAGCGGAAATTGCATGCTTTGGACAAAATGTTTTTCGAGTGAAAGGGGATTACAGCCATACCAAAAAAGTTGCTGAAGAATTTGCTAAGAAAAGAAAGATTACCCTCGCCAGTGGAACCTTTGATCCGTTTCGTATCGAAGCTAAAAAGACGATGGCGTTTGAATGGTTCAGGCTTCTTCCCGATTTTCCAACAATTTATATTCAGGCGCTAAGCGGAGGGACTGGGCCGCTGGGAATTTATAAAGGATGTTCTGAATTAGAAAGCTTTGGTTTGCTCGAAAAATATCCCCGGATGCTGATGGTTCAATCCGATCGGTGCGCGCCCATGGCCATGGCCTGGGAAGAAGCAAAAGCAAAGAATTTTCCAGACGGTTGGAAGAAGCAATATTCCATTGTAGAAAATCCGGATACTGAGATTCCGACCCTCGCGACGGGGAATCCGACTGCGTATCCAGAACTGGCCGAGGTTATCCGCAAAACAGAAGGCGATATCTTTTGTTTTCCAGAAAAATTGACGGCGGACGTCGCCAAGTGGGCTGCCTTCGAATGTGGTATTCGTATGGGCCCCGCCTCCGCCATCGGTGTTGGCGGATTTTTTGAAGCTCTGAAGAGAAACCTGATATCGAATGGCGACTCTATTGTCATTGCGATCGGTGAAGGAATTCGGAGAGACCCTGACTTTATGCTGAAATTGGTTGGGACGAGTCAAAATGTACAAAATGCAGACGACTGTATTTACAAAAGTAGGGGCGATTATCGAAAGGAATTACTCAATCTGTTCGAAAAGTATGCGAGAAATGAATTGTAGGAGTAACGAGCCATCGATGAAAAAAATTGTTACGGTTGTGGGAGCGAGGCCTCAGTTCATCAAAGCTTCGAGGCTTTCTTGTGCCCTGCAGGACAGAGGCGTTCAGGAAAAAATAATTCATACAGGGCAGCATTTTGATCAACAGATGTCCGCTATTTTCTTCGATGAACTTCAAATTCCAAAACCGGCGTATTCATTAGGAATCGGTGGGCTCTCGCAAGGAGCGATGACAGGGCGCATGATGGAGGGAATTGAAAAAATACTCGTTGAAGAAAAACCTGACGCCGTCCTCGTCTACGGGGACACGAATTCGACGATGGCCGGTGCGGTTGCGGCCTCCAAAATGGGAATTCCGGTTGCTCATATCGAGGCAGGAATGCGGTCTTATAATAAGAAAATGGCAGAAGAAATTAATCGCACGATCACCGATCACCTCGCTTCACTTCATTTTTGTACTCACGAAGGACCTGTAGAAAATCTACGAAAGGAAGGGATTCGCGAGGGGATTCATTGCGTGGGCGACATTATGTTTGATTGCATTCTCCACTTTAAAAATTTAGCGCCCTCACGATCGAGACGATCAGAATGGGGGTTAGGTGAAAGAGACTATGGGTTTGTCACTCTCCATCGTCGAGAAAATCTAGAAAACCGAGAGCGTCTCCAGTCGATTAGCAAGGCCATTCTGGAAATTTCCAAATCTCTTAAACTCATTTTTCCAGTGCACCCACATACTCGAAAAATTTTGGCAGAGTATTCGTTTCTGAATGATTTAAAGAACGTGATTTTAGTTGAACCGACAAGTTATTTAGAAACGATTGATTTAGAGTCCCACGCAAAAGTCATTTTGACGGATTCCGGGGGTGTTCAAAAAGAAGCTTATTTTTGTTCTATTCCTTGCGTGACGATGCGAGACGAAACCGAATGGATTGAGACCCTTCAGGATGGTTGGAATACTCTGGCAGGGGCCAATACAGATCGAATCATTTCGCGAGTTCAAGAATTTCTCGATCGCTCGCCGTCTGTTCCAGCCAAGAGATTATATGGGGACGGAACCGCGGGGCTCAAGATCGCGCGGATCCTTTCGGCGTTTTAGAGCACTCATTTTGTTCGCAACCGCGACAAAAGCAAGAAAAAACCAAAACGGCTTTTCGTAAAGGATTGTGGACGTCATGGCATAGAGGCTCGTTTGGATCATGAGAAGAACGGATAATTGAGAAAAAGTCTCATGATTGAAAAAGTTGCGAATGGTGGGACCAATGATTTTCCATACGCCGAATGCGAAAATGGAGCCACCCATGATTCCTGAGTCGCAAAGGATATAAAGATAGGTATTATGAGTGTCCACGCGACCGCTCATTCTTTCATAAAGACTCGGGCTCATATGCCACCAATAGTCTCTCATAATCATATGGGGGGTCTGACCGGTACCGGCTCCAAAAAAGGGGTGGTCCAAGAACAAATGAAAGGCCGCGCTCCAAATCGAATCTCTTGCTGAAAGATCCATCAGGCCGTATCGAGTCATTTCAAAATATTGAATGAGACAAAGTCCTAGCAGTCCTACAAAAGCGGCACCAGCAATGGCCACAAGGCGTTTCTTAGAAAATAATCCAAAGACAATGAATAAGGCGACAGCTGTTGCAAATAAGCCCCCACGAGATCCCGTAAGAATCATGGGGATGGCCAGAGCCCCAATCAGGCAAAGCCAGAAAGGCTTTGAAAGCAGAGTCTTGTAATAATGATAGATACTGATGAGAATGCCCGTTCCGAGATAGGCGCTGATGGCGTTCGGATTCAAATTGGCGTCCGCAATCGCCAAGCGTTTTGTAAAAATATTGATTTCAACGCCGTTGACGATGATTCCTAATAGAATCATCAGGCAGCTTACGATATAGGCATGTCCGAGAAATCGTAGATCCCGATCGCTTTTTACAGCCTGGTATATCAGCTGATACGCAAGAAGAAGTTGCGGAAAGGAAACGAGGTACGAGCGGGCGTAACCCATCGGGGCGGTTGACGGCAAAAATAGAAATTGAACGACAAATAAAATATACCAGCAAATAAAGGGCATGAGTCCCGGCGCCGGTTGGAATCTTCCAAAAAATCCAAATCCAATGAGGGCGA
>CAZSZT010000059.1:0-7890 GCA_964611175.1 uncultured Bacteriovoracaceae bacterium | reverse complement strand
GAAGTGATGGCGCAAGAAATATAAGAGGCCAAACCCCAATACTTTACTTTTTCGAACTGAATTTGACTCGTCAAATCCGTCACAAGGCAAGTGGGAATCCCGAAATCGATCGATGTTTTACAAAATATCTTAACCGACGGATCGACCTTCGTATGACGAAGAAAATGCCTCCAATAAATTTTCTCTAGATGCAAACAATCTCTTACCATGGAAGAAGAGCTAGAAGATTCCAACATATTTTGAATATAGAGAAGTCTGCTATGGCTTGAAGCCAATTTTCCAACTCGTTGTTTTATTTCTCTTCGAGCATTTTCATAGAGTTTATCGAAGTTTTCGTAGCCTAATTTCATCCATTCTTTTTTCAAAGCTTTCAGTGCAAGAGCATGCGATCGAGAATATTCATAAACGGTATTATCAAGGTCAAGAAGGACGGCTTTTGGTCGGATGAGTTTCATTCGCTTCCCTGCAAGCCTGAAGCTAAAAGAACAAGAGCAAGATATTGAGACAAACCAGCATAGCCTGTTGCCCAAATTGTTTCTTCTCCAACGATCTCTTCAAGATTCGGAATCGTCGCGTTTGCAAGTTCTTCGAAAGTTAAATCCGGACTAAGCTTAGAAATCCTCAGCCATTGCCATGACAAGTCAGAATCATATTGATGTTCAACCTCACCATGCCCCTCCAAATACTCCAAAAGAAAATCTAGCGGAATGCTATTGTCTAATCGATAAGCAATTTTTAGCGGAGGTTCTAGATCCGTTCCAATTTTATCCTGAATATTTTCTAAGGTACTGTAGGAAACAATCAAATCTGCGTGTTCCCTCTGAGGCGTAATGTGTTGGGATCCATCGATTTGTCGATTTTCCATATTTTTTAGAACCTGTTCTTTGGTATAGCCACGGTCTTTCATATCCCGACGCACCTTCCAAAAGCGTCGAAGATTCTCGTCTGTGTCCAAAAAGATTTTTAAGTCAATAAGCGCTCGCATCCGCCTCATATAAAATGGGTGCAATCCTTGAATAAAGATAAATTTTTTAGGTTGAACGACCAGGGGATTGGTAAAAGTACCAGAGGAGTGATCGTACCTTTTACGCAAAACCCTAGCTCCTTTTCTCAGTTGCTCAAGTTGATTTAACAAATTTCCGAGATCATTTGCTTTGGGATTAAGATGCGTCATTTCTCTCCATCGAGGATCCGACCTCTCCCAGCGATGATCATCATCACCATCAATTTTTCGACAGTGTTTAGATCCTAGCAGATCAATAAGATGATTCGTCAGAGTGTCTTTTCCGGCCGCACTATCCCCAGCAATCCCAATTAAAAATGGCGTTGTCCTTTGTCTATAAAGTCGATTACTTCGAATTCCATGCCAGTACATATTGGCAGACACCAAGAATATGGATGCTTGAAGTCCCGCAAAAATAACTTCATCCCAGTAAGTTATCGCATAGGTTAGTTGAAGTTCTCTGGAAACAAAGAATAAAACGTAACAAACATTCAACAGGACAAATGGCAGTAAAGCCGCGCTATTCGTTTTTATAAAATATAGTAAAAAAAACGGAAGGGGCCACAAATACCATCCCGGAGCGGGGGTAGAAAAAAGAATGACCGAAACAAAAACGAGGCCAGTATACATAAGGAGGAGATCCAAATTGACCTTGTGATGTCGGAAATAAAATAGATAAATAATGATCAATAAAAAAGGTGTCAGTGCTAAAAATACTCCGTCACCGTATGAGATGCCTGCGCTAAAGAGTCGATGAATTTCCGGAATATGAGTTATTCCAAAGGCATAATGCGCAACTCCTAAAAACGGGAGAACCAATACAATCGAAGCGAACACTATTATCAGGAAATATTTTGCAAAAAGAAGAAGATCTTTGCGCAGATAAATAGCGTACAAAAATATGGGCAGTGTTAGCGCCACCGATGATTTTGCATTGATGGCAAAGGCCATAAATAAAGCGGAATAAACGTATCGGTATTTAGAAAAGAAAAAGAAAGATAATAAAAGCAAAAACATAGGGATGAGATCGAACTGACCATGCCAAAAATTAACGAAAATCAAGATGGGTGACAGCCAGTAAACCCAAACTGTCTTTGTAAATGAAAAGAAAAATCCTTTTACTAAAATCAAAAATATCCCAATATCCACAACTAAAAGAGTTAATCCAATGCCAAAACCCGGCATCGACAAATAATGAAACCCTTTGGCCAATGGCCAGATCACGGAAAGCATAGTGATTCCATATGGAAAGCTTCCCGCTCCGCCGCTTAGCTCCCAAGCTTTTGGAAACCACCAGGTCGAATTGAGAGCTGGACCTAAAAATGGAAGGAAGTGCTGTTCATAAGCTGTGTGAGAAAATGAAAGCAGAATGGCTATCTTTAATACCAAGCCGACAAGGGCAGCCCCAGCTGCTATTTTGCTATGAATGCTCTTTTCCATAGTAAAACCATGTAATAGCATATTCTCGTGGTTTCCCTAGGCTTTTTAGCATAGGACCTCAGGAAATAAAAAGATATGCCAAACCAATCCTTAGAAAACAAAAGGCCAAAAATTATCGGGGTTCTTCCCATCCATAACGGACTGCCGTACGTTCTAGATGCGATACAATCGATCCTCGAACAGAAGGAAGATACTTTTGACCTTGAAATCATTGTGTCAGCCTGCGGAACCACAGACGCATCCATCGAGACGATTGAAGGAAAATATCCATCGGTTCGAGTTGTCCGTGGCCCAGATAGTGAATGGTGGACGGGAGCCATTAAGATTGGGACAAAAAAAGCTCTTGATTTGGGTGCCGACTATGTCTTCTGGATGAACCATGATGATATTTTAGAATATAGAACGATCGGCCGTCTTTTAAGAGCCGCACAGTCCAAACCTCAGAGCATTCCTTGTTCGATTCTAGCATCTCCCGACCGACAATCTGCCGTATGCGGGTTTAAAATCAACTATTTCAAATGGTACTCCCAACCTATCGTTGCCTTTCTGAAAGAGACTCAAACAGACGATTTTCGAATGGAAGCGGATGTGAATGGCGGCCACGGGATTCTGATTCCAAGAAAAGTTTTTGAAAGCTCCATCGGACTCGATGTTATTAGACCGGATCTCTTCCCGCACTATAGTGGAGATTTTGATTTTTTCATGAGAGCCCGTTCTGTAGGTTACCAGGCTTGTTCGATTGGCGGAACTCTAATTCGGAATAATCCTAAAACAACGGGGATTCTCCAGGGCCAGCGGATTCAAAGGATTGCGCAAATTCCTTCTTATCTTTTTAGCAGACGCTCTCCTTGTAATTTGAGGGATCGTCCACTATTTGCGATGCAACATTTTCCCCTCGGACTGAATATTATTTGGGCGGGAATCCTTTTAATCGTGCCGGTCTTATGTGCAATTTTTTATCGTTTCCGTCGAGCAACACTTGGCCCCTTGGATTGCCATCCTATGGGCTCAAACTAGTCCCATAATTGAGTTCTTTATCGTCTTAAAAGCAAATCGAGCCAAACATAAGCCGTCGAAAAGAAGTGAGGCAGGCAAGGAGTAATAATGGTGTCGAATTTGAATTTCTTCGAAATAGTTTTTTAACTTTGGTGTGTCTGAAACACCTCGATTTCCACAGACGCTCAAAATAACATCTCGGTCTTCTGTTTTCAGGTGAATACATTTTAAGAGATACAAATTAAAATCATAGTCACTATATACCCGATAGTCCGTATTAAAGCGTTTGGCCTTAAAGAGATTCCTTCGATAAAGACAACCCTGATGGTGAACTGAATTTCGAAATAAAAGACTGTTACTAAATCGGCTTACAAATACTTTTCCATTCTCATAAATGGCTCGGCCCAAAAGAAGATCTGTGTCGGGCCTTACGCTTTCGAGTGTTTTTTTGATAGCATCTTGGGTTGCCAAGTAATCGTCTCCGCCTAAAAATAGAACCCACTCCCCGGATGCTCTTTGAAGACCTCTATTCATTCCATCGTAAATTCCGTGATCTTTTTGCGAATCAAAAATAATCTTAGGGTTTGGTAAATACTTTTCTACTTGATCAACACTCCCGTCAGTGGATTTAGCGTCCATAATAATATGCTCGATATCGAGATGAGTCTGATGAAGAACACTCTGAATGCACCGGTCGATGGTAGTAGAGCGGTTAAAAAGTGGAGTAATAATGGAAACCTTCACAATTTAAGTCGACGTATAAAAAGATTTAATATTTTCAATAACATATTCCACATCTTCGATATTCATTCCAGAGTTCATGGGTAACGAAAGAATACGATCAGCAATCCCTTCTGTTACCTGAAGACCAGAAGATTGGAACGAACGAAAGGCATTTTGCCGGTGAGTTGGAATCGGATAATGAACGAGCGTCTCAATACCATTTTTTGAAAGATGTTTCATGAGTGCTTCTCGTTGTTGAAAATTGTTCAGTTGGATAACGAATAAATGCCAAGCGGGAGCGCACTGAGAATCAACATACTGAAATTTGATCGGAAGATTTTTTAAACCGTTTCGATAAATCTCGACAAAACGGCGCTTCCTTTCATTCCAAGAATCAAAACAATTCAGTCGAAGGTTGAGAATCGCCGCCTGGATTTCATTTAAACGAGAATTAATTCCTCGATTCACTTCCGCCTTATACCGACTTTCTTGCCAATAAAATCTAACAATCCTCAATTTCACGGCATCTTTCTCAGACGAACAAAAAACGGCTCCACCATCCCCTAACGCCCCGAGATTTTTTGATGGGTAAAAACTATAGGTTCCGAAACGACCAATCGTTCCAGCGGCTCGGCCTTTCAGAGTGCTCCCCTGAGCCTGAGCGCAATCTTCAATAATATCGATCTGAGTATGACCATACTTCTCTAAAAGAGCTTTCAGAGAAAAAACATCAACCATATTCCCATAAAGATGAACAGGGATAATAGCTTTGGTCCGTTCGCTAATAAGATTCAAAACTTTTTGACAATCCATTAACCAAGTATCGGGGTGTATTTCACAAAAGCGGGGCGTCGCCCCGACAGCGACAATGGCGGCGATTGTAGGGATCGCTGTATGGGATACAGTGATGACTTCATCGCCAGGGCCTATATCGAGCGCCAAGAGAGAAAGAATGATGGCATCCGTTCCTGAATTGCAGGCCACAATATGCCCTGCTGCATCACCAACTAATGCTAATTTCATTCGTTTTTCAAAACCGGCGCATTCGGCGCCAAGAAGATACCAACCGCTCTTTAACACTCGCTGAACAGCGGTCTCAATTTCGCTGGATTGCTCGTTATAGATTTTCTTCAGATCCAAAAACGGAATCTTCATAGAACTCAGAGCTTCTCTGCTTTCACATCAATCATAAGATCGCGATCTCCCTTCCATCGATATTGCGCAATCTCAATTTCTTTGAATTCTAAATGTTTCAAGATGGCTCTAATTTTGGGAACGGTATAGCAATTTCGATGAAATTGACCCTCACCATTTTGACTGCCAAAAATCATGGCACTAAGATATCCCCATCGATTTTTGGTTGTATAAGAGTAATTTCCAAACCAATGTTCTTTTTTAATCGATTCGGGATCTGCTCGATAAAAATCTTTCCAGTTGTCTTCTGCGGTCAACCAGGTCTTTACGGTGTCTTCGAAGTCTGGAGTTGAAAAATGAAAAAGCCCGCCTTTCTTTAAAACTCGCTTTACTTCATAGAAAAATCTCGGCTCTTCCGGAAATGACAAATGTTCAATCAATGAATCTGCGCGGACTTCGGAAACTTCCCCATCTTTATAGGGCAAAGCAAAAATATTATAATTGACAACTTCTACATCAGTCGGAATTTCCGCATGAGGATATCTTTTTTTAATTTCTTCCAGACTATCCATATCAATATTAACGTACGCCGAAAGAGGACGACTCGCGCACCCGATATTCAGTTTAATTTCCGCCATATCTTATTCCCTTTAAGAGAGATAACGTATCCGCAATCCCTTTCTTTAAATCGCCCGAAAATTTAAATCCCCGAGCTTGAATCTTCTCAGCTTTTACATGATACGAAAGTTGATTCATAATTTTTGAATCAACAAACTCAATATTCAGATCATGAATACCTTGGCGAATAATTTCTATGATCTCACCCACACTGGAATTTAAAGTAACAATATTATAAATCTGATTATCAAAAATTTTTTTTCCCAGGATAAAATGGAAAGCTGCGATGGCATCATTCAGATCTAAATACGGTCTATTCTGATTCAAAGCTGTCCGCCAAACGCTAATGGGCTGTCCAAGGGACGCCTGCCAACAAAATTTATTGATGGCCGTATGAAACCTCATTCCGACCGATGTTCCGAAAATCGTTCCTAATCGACATGTCACAAATTTCAAGGACTTATTTTTGCCCATGCCCTCCAAAAGTTTTTCAGCTTTACGCTTAGAGGTTGCATAGGGACTCTGAGGTTTAAGTTCCTCTTCGGAACAATTCTCATCAACCACCGAGGCCTGAGTTCCATAAACACTCGTTGTAGAAGGGAAAATCAAGGGTATCCCCGTTTCGATACAAGCTTCAGCCAGTCTTTCCGTTCCCCCGAGATTTACCTCCTCGACAAGACCGGCATGTTCGAAGCTATTGGCGGCATCCGTTATTGCTGCCAAATGAATAGCCGCCGATACATCCTTTAAATAAGGTCGAAAATCAACTTTTCGAATATCTCCTTCAATAAAACGAAACTGGGCCTTTTCCGGAAGATTAAAAAGAGAACAAAAGCGCTGTGTTAAGAGATTATCGATAATTGTAATCTTGGAGCCTGGATGAGACTCCGCAAGGTTGCGAATGAGTTTTGAACCGATATGACCAAAAGCTCCTGTGATTAATAAATTCATAATGCCATCCGTGAATCTTGAGTTTCGCTTTTTTCTAGAAAAGATTTCAAGCTCTTAAGACCAGAAGATAAGTCGTGTTTAGGCCGCCAGTTTGTTAGCCTTGAAAGCCGAGATGACGAAAACCTCTGAGCTCCAACTTCAATCACTTTTCTTTCTTCCGGCCAAGGAATGAGCTTTAAACTCCCACGACCAAACTCCTTGGTTATTTTTTCTGCAATCTCCTTAACAGAATAATGAAAGGGGGTTGTTGCAAATAAAATTTCTCCAATCATTTTTTCTGATCGGATCGATTCTAATAAAAGGTCTGCGGCATCATCAATATACATCACATTTCGAACAGAATCTCCGGTTCCATAAATTTCAATTTGCTCCTCATTCCAAACCTTCGAAACAAAATAATTAATAAAGCTAAACTCCGGAAACGGCTTACCATACGGGCCAAAAAGATTTGGGAAACGAAGCACCATTGTTTTTATTCCGTGAACCTTATTATAAATTTGATAATATTTTTCCGAGACGCCTTTATTGGCTGAATAAATCTCTGTTGGACGCTCAATATGTTCTTCGTCAATAATGTCTCGAATAGCTTTGCCGATTACAGTAGTTGTTGAAATATAAATAACTTTTGCTTCTGGGTTAAGCTTCCTGACCGCTTCCAATATTTTAATGGTTGCAAGACAGTTAACTTCCGTATCAAACAACGGATCCTTCATCGAAAGAGGGTGGGAAGTTTGAGCGGCTGCGTGAAAAATAATGTCCACCTGAGGAATGACTTTCTCAAGAGCCTCTTGATCTCGAATATCTCCCTTAATGAAAGTAATTTCTGACTCAATTTCTTTTAGGTTTTCTGTTGTCGATTTCAAGCGATTATCTAAGGAGTCAAAAATTGTTACCTGAAAAGATTCTTCTTTTAGTAGTCGCCTTGCCAAGTTCGCACCCACAAAACCCGCGCCGCCCAAAATAAGTACGTTCATAAAAAACTCTCCAATGTTTTACGAATTCCCTGTTCAAGATTTGTTTGTGCC
>CAZSZT010000058.1:1825-7949 GCA_964611175.1 uncultured Bacteriovoracaceae bacterium | reverse complement strand
GTCGAAAGGCCGCTTTTAAATCTTTTATCCCATCTGAGCGGTATTGCGTCGATGACATCTCGATACGTAAAGGCCGTTCAGGGAACTTCGGCTAAAATATATGACACTCGAAAAACGCTACCCGGATTACGGCATCTTCAAAAATATGCGGTTTGTTGCGGCGGCGGTCACTCTCACCGCTTAGGCCTTTATGATGCAGTTTTGATTAAAGACAATCATTGGGCTTCTCAAAATTTTGAGGAACTGGCAAAAAAATTGAAAGAAGTTCGCCAAAAACAAAAGCCTAGATTTGTTGAGATCGAAGTTGATTCCTTAGATCAACTTCAAAAAGTACTATGCCTTCCGAAAGGTTTGATCGATTTCATTTTGCTCGACAATATGCCCATCGCCTTATTGAAGGAAGCCGTCAAGATGCGTGGCGATCAAAATCCAAATCTTTCGTTGGAAGCTTCCGGAGGGATTCAACTCCATTCGGTTCGTTCCATTGCGGAGACGGGAGTCGAGAGAATTTCCATTGGTGCCCTTACTCATTCCGCATCCGCCTTTGATTTTTCTCTGGAAGTCCAAGCATGATTCCAAGAGAAATGAAAGCATTAGTTGACGATAGGGGATCAGAGGGTTCAAAGGTGGTCATTCTTCATCTTGGCGCACGTCTTTGAATTTGATATTCATTTGAGTTTAGGGGAGATACGGAAGCCATGAAGATTCATCCTTATGAAGTCGTTCAGCATTGGGCAAGGATTCAGCCCGAGGCCATTGCCTTTCGAACCTTAAAGGTCGGATCTCAACCATCGAAAGATTTTGTAGAACTTTCATGGCTCGATATTTTTGATCGACTTCAAAAGTATGGTCGATTCCTTTCTAGTTTTGGCCTATCTTCCGGCGATCGTATCGGCCTTTTTGGCAAAAATTCTTTGGATTGGATTTTGGTCGATTGGGCCGCGATGAGCTTAGGCTTAGTGACGGTTCCGATTTCCTCGCAGAGTCATCCTGACGAGCTGAGATATATTCTTCAAGAAGCAGACGTTCAAATTTTATTTTGCGACTCGACGGATCCCCATCTTTTCGTTCGACAGCTGACTTTTGCCGAATTCGAAAAGAGGAGCCTTCAACTCGAGGCTGCTTTTGAGCCTCGATTTCCAGCTCCAGACGATCTGTGCACAATTATTTATACCAGTGGAACGGCGGGGAATCCAAAAGGCGTGATGCATTCCCTTCGATCGATTCGCCAGGCGGTAGAGACAGCGACCGAGATTTTAAATCTCAATCGCTTCGATCACTTTTTAGCTTATTTAACTTTTTCGCACGTCGCGGAGCGGATGCTTGTAGAATTCGGAGCCCTTTATTCCGGAGGCAAAGTGAGTTTGCTCGATCGAGTTGAAAAGCTTTCTCAGTACTTAACTCAGATTCGCCCGACGATTTTTTTGGCAGTTCCGCGGATTTGGGATTTGATTCAGTTGCGAATCGATCGGGAACTCTCCGCGAAGCCAATTTTGAGAAGGAATTTGGAAAAAGTTCCTTCTCTTTTACGCCGCACTTTAATGGGACCCATTATTCGAAGGAAGTTGGGGCTTGAGCGATGTCGGTTTTTTCTTTCAGGAGCCGCTAAACTCAATCCTGAGACCTCCAGCTTTTTTTTCAATTGGGGCTTAGACATCCATGAGGCTTATGGCTTAACCGAAACTCTTTGTGTTTCAAGCATTTGTCATCCAGGAGAGATAAAAATTGGTTCCGTTGGAAAGATTTATCCGGGTGTTCAAATCAAAATTTTGGACGATGGTGAAATTTGTTTAAAAGCTCCCTTTCATTTTTTGGGTTACTACCAGCATCCCGAGTGGACGAAAGAGGCGTTAGTTGATGGTTGGTTTCATACGGGGGATATGGGGAGTCTCGACGTTGACGGAAATTTGTGGATCACGGATCGGAAAAAGAGTCTATTTAAAACAACGAATGGAAAATACGTGGCCCCTCTTCCGATTGAGCAGGCCCTTAAAACTCACCCCGCGATCCATGAACTTTTGGTTTATGGCGACGGCAAACCCCACTGTGTGGCCTTGGCGAGTCTTAAAGAAAAGATGTCGGTCACCGAAGCTGAACTTTCGGAGCTTTTGGATCGGGTGAATACTAGACTCCCCGTGCATGAACAGATTAAATCGGTAGGAGTTGTTCCGGCGACATGGTCTGTAGCCTCGGGCGAGCTTACACCTTCTATGAAGCTGAAACGAAAGGTTGTGATTAAAAAGTTTGAAAAAGAAATGGAAGATCTTTACGAGTCTCGCGCTAAAGTTAAATTTTTTCCAGAGGCTTATACAGGAGATAAAATAACAAGTGCTCATTCTGGTTTCTAATGACGATGGTTTTTTTTCGGAAGGTATTAAGACGCTTGCGAAGCGTTTAAGGGAAGTAGGGGAGGTTTGGGTTGTCGCCCCTGACCGAGAACAATCAGCAAGCGGACATTCACTTACGTTACATCGGCCCTTACGCGTAAAGCCTACCCGAAAGCGAGAAAATGAATTTTTTGTCGATGGGACCCCGACGGATTGTGTGAATGTCGGAGTTAATCGTTTGATGCCAAGGCGCCCGGATATTGTTGTTTCGGGAATTAATCGAGGGGCGAATTTAGGGGATGATGTGACTTATTCAGGAACCGTCGCGGCAGCTCTTGAGGCGGTCCTTTTAGGATTGCCCGCCATTGCCGTATCCGCAATTCCGACGCAAACGGATGATTTTCATTACGAAGCCGCCGCCGATTTCGCCGCCGATCTCGTAACGAAAGTTTTGGAGCACAAAATGCCTCCTGGAACACTTTTAAATGTAAATGTTCCGAGCGAAACGAAAATAGGGGAGCGTCGTTGTGTTATTACCCGTATGGGTAAACGTCTTTACAGCGATGTTGTGGAAGAAAAACTCGATCCACGAGGTCGACCTTATTATTGGGTCGGTGGCTCTCAAGTGGGAAGTCAAGTGGACCCGGGAACAGACTGCGAAGCCGCCGCTCAAGGAAAAATTTCAGTCACACCCGTTCAACTCGATATGACGAATTATACCTTTCTACCAAAGCTTACGAATTGGCGACTTCCGGGGTATTAGAACCTGGTCTGTTGGAGTAGCTGAAGGGCTAGCCGAGTACTGATATTCGTTTGAGCGAGAACCGCAATTCCAGATTGTTGAAGAATTTGGAGACGAACGAGTTCGCTCATTTCGGAGGCGATATCCGTTTCAATCAGGTTGCTTCGAGCGCTAGAAAGGTTTTGATGAGCGATTCGACTCACTTCCGCCGCATATTGAAGCCGATTGGATTGAGCCCCAAGGCTGGACCGCTTGGAGGTTAAGTTTGCAATGGCATTACTTAAAATCGAAAGAACATTCTTAGCCGCCTCCTCGGTGGCAATACTTAGGTCGGAAATACCCGATGCTTGTTTCGATCGGCCTTTAAGATACGAAATCGTTGCATCGCCTTCATCTCCGGTAATTAAATCTAAAACGCCATCTTCATCGATATCCGCAGCCACAGCCGCTTGTACATTGTTTCCACTTTCGAAGTTCTGGGCCGCCCGGAAACCGCCCGAACCCGTTCCCGTCCATAACGAAACATTCGCATCGACGCCGTTGGCCCCAAGGATGTCTAGAATTCCATCTCCTGTTAAATCAATCAGAGATATTTTTTGGATATTCGTGCTTGCGGCGACGGTTGTTCGAGCCTGAAAGGTTCCGTCGGCATTTCCAAGTAGAATGGAAAGCGTGCCATCGAAGGCATCTGCAGTGACGACGTCTATTCGGCCATCTCCATTGAGATCACCCGTTTGAATGGAATAGGCGCCCGCTCCAACGCTTAGGGTCGATCGCGCTTGAAAACTTCCGTCACCGTTTCCAAGGCGAATCGAAAGGGTTTCGTCATCAGCATCGGAGGTTATGAGATCTAAAATTTGATCGTTATTGACGTCGGCAAGGGAGACAATGGGAGCATTGCCCATTGTAAGAGTGCTTTGATCTTGGAAGGTTTTGTTTCCGCTGTTGATCAGAATCGAAACGGTGTTGGTTCCCTCATTTCCTGTAACGATATCCAATCGTCCATCACCGTCGAGGTCACCGACCTGTACCGAAGAAGCTCCGCTTCCAACTGATTTTGTGATTCGTTCATTGAAGGTTCCATCTCCATTTCCAAAGAGAACGGAGACACTTGGGCTTCCGGATAATTCGCCGCTATTCACCGTCACGATATCGAGTTTGCCGTCTTGATTAAGATCTCCGACGGTGACATCCAGGGGTTCTGGGCCAATATCGATCGAGGAGGTTTCGAAGGTCCCGTCGCCTTTTCCTAAGAGAATGTTGAGCTTTCCGTTATAGGAAACGCTTGCAAGATCAGCAAATCCGTCTCGATTGAAATCGGCCGTTGTTAAGGCCTTGGATCCACTCGTCAGGTTAGCGGCGGTATTTCTTAAATCAAAAGAACCATTATTCACGTCCTTTTGGAAAATCTCATGGGCAAGAGTGGAGCCAATCTGAAGATCAATCGTATCTCCTTGGTGAGTCCCTACCTGCAATCTGCGGAAGCCGAAACTTCCGTCTAATAAACGAACGCCATTGAATTCCACGTCATTGGTTAAGCGATTAAACTCATCAAGAAGAGCCTGGAATTCGGCGTTCAAATTCGCTCGATCATTTCGAGACAGAGTCCCCGATGAAGATTGAAGGGCAAGTTCACGCATTCGTTGAACGATATCGGTTTGAACGCTCATCGCTCCCTCGGCTGTCGAGAGGAGGCCGAAGGAATCATTAATATTTCGAACAACTCGTAAAAATCCTTTCATTTCCGACTCAAGGCGATTCGCGATGGCCATGCCAGAAGCGTCATCTCCAGCCGATTGCGCGCGATTTCCGGAGCTCAATCGCTGAAGCGAGCGCGTAATGGCCTTCGAAGTTCGGTTCAAGGCCGACTGTGCTTGAAGAGAAAGAATATTCGTGTTGATTTTCACAACCGTCTTTCTCCGTCTCGCTCAGCGCATTGCACGAAACGCTCCGCGTCTAATTTGTTCCAAAACAAACACATTCGATTCCTCTTCGGAACCGCATGGGTAGAGGCCCCGCTCGTTTTTCTGACGACTCGCGATGAAGGCTTTGCAGAAAGCCCGGCGAGGATAAGAAAGGGGCGAGATCGCCGCGTTCATCGCGCGAAGTCAGGATCGCGATGAAGCGCGTCTGCACTCTGCATCCTCGTTGAGCGTCTAAACGGGCTCCGCCCCACAGATGCCCCAATCTACCGGAATTCCAGCGGTCGAGAATTAGACGAGTTTGATGAATCTGAACTTAAAAGTCTGAAGGCGAGGGGAATTCCGACAACTCCTCGAAATATTATCCAATATAGATGGAATGTTGAACCTATGCCTTGTCGGGTTTCCGTTTCAAAATTGGGTAAGTCGCGTTCATGGAGTATTTATTTCAATTTATTTTTTCTTTTATTAATCAGAATTGAATAAAAGACAGTGGAGCCTAGTAAGACACCAATTACGGCTAAGGATGTCGTGCTCGAAATTTTATAGATATCCGAAAGACAAAGTTTAATGCCAACAAAAATAAGGACTCCGGCGAGCCCATAACGAAGATACTGAAAAATGGACATGAATCCTGCCAAAGCGAAATAGAAAGATCGCAAACCTAAAATAGCAAATACGTTCGACGTATAAACGATAAAGGGATCCTTGGTAATCGCCAAAATGGCGGGGATCGAATCCATCGCAAAAATCACATCCGTTGCTTCAACAATAATCAAGACCAGGAGAAGAGGAGTGCCAAGGAATCGTCCGTCATATTTGATCAAAAATTTTCCTTCATGGTAGGTGTCTGTAAAGGGGAGCCATCTTTTGACAAATATGACTAACCAATGATCGCGCGGATCCCGTTCTTTATCTTCTGCAAATACTAATTTAAGTCCCGTGATCAGAAGGAAGATCCCAAAGATATAAATGACCCAATGAAAGCGTGTAAGAACGGTGATTCCAAGAAAGATAAAAAGGGCGCGCATGGCGAGCGCGCCGAGAATTCCCCAGAACAACACACGATGCTGTTGCCGTTTTGGAACTGAAAAGACCGAAAAGATTGTCAGAAACACAAAAAGATTATCAAC
>CAZSZT010000058.1:0-1815 GCA_964611175.1 uncultured Bacteriovoracaceae bacterium | reverse complement strand
TATCAACACTCAGAGAAAGCTCGATTAGATATCCGGTTAAAAATTCAATCCCTGACTCGGGCCCCTTGTAGTAGAAAACCCCGACGTTAAAAAGGAGGGCCAAGCTTACCCAAACGCAACTCCAGATCATCGCCTCTTTGAATTTAATTTCGTGAGAGTTTCGATGGAAAACACCCAAATCTAAAGCAAGGGCGATAAAGAGAAAAATGTGAAAGCCGATCCATGGAAGGTATTGTTGTATCATGGGAAGCTAATCTCTGCTTATCTCCTTAAAGAGTTGCATTCCTTCTAACACGACTTCAATATTTCTTTCCAGAACCAATTGGAAGTCGAGAAGGCCACTCGATACTAAAGTCTTTGCGAGACGTAAAATAGCACTTTCTATTGAGAAATGTTTGTATATAAGCAATCTATGGAACGAGATCCCCTACAAATCCGTGTCGTTTTGACGGAAGAGATGCTTGCGCAGTCATGGTTAAACACTTGGAAACAAAACCAGATCTTACAAGAGAAATTCTTTTACTGGTTCCCAACGTCAGTAATGGCTTGGCTCCATCTGTGTCGATCAACTCAGTATTTAAATTCTCAACGAGCCTTCAATGCGATCGAGATTGCCGCTCCGAAAATGGCTAAGGCATGGGGTGATATTTGGTCTATTTGGTCGCTTGGATGTGGTGATGGAAGTAAAGACGTTCCTTTTCTTTCCGCGTTTCAACGAGATGGAAGTGTACGAGAATATGTCGGCTTAGATTCAAGTCTAACCTTGCTCGAAATGGCCGTGCGCCGAGCTCGTACATGCGGACCGGGGATGACGGCATACGGCATGAAACTCGACTTTACCAATGAATCCCATTGGGTACATCTTGATAGCCAGAAACCCAGAATAGTTCTCGTTTTAGGAAATACACTCGGGGCTTTTGGACCCAAAGGTTTTCTCGAGCGGCTGGGCTCACTTTTGCGTGAAGGTGATCGGATTGTTGTCGATGGAGAGATCTTTTCCGATACGAGGACAATGGGAGGCTACAACAATCCTGATAACAGAGAGTTTGCAATGGCCCCCCTTCAAGCTGTTGGACTGAATGAGTCACAAGGAAAACTGACCTTCGAAGCCGTGAATTTGGGAGATGGTCTGAATGAAGTAAGGAAATCATTCGTCATCGAATCAAACTGTCAAATTCATTTGGCAGGCGCTCCTCTGCAACTCAAAAAAGGGCATACTGTGCAAATGTCCGGCTCGCTAAAATATGAAGAGGGCGTTTTGCCCCGACTCTTAAAGGAAGCAGGTTTTGAACCGGAATTCACGGAAAGAAGCCAAGACGGTCAATTTATTTTGATCGGTGCAAGAAAAAGCGCCCGAGGCTAAATACCGCAAGTCGGTGTTTTGCCAGATTTTACGTTCTACCCATCCGTGCTTTTACAAGCCTTCTGGGTTGCTTGGTAGCCCGCGTCATTAATTTTACTTTGAATGGCTTCCTTGTCTGTTAGCTTGTCGTCAAATTGGACGACAGCTTCTTTTTCTTCTACGGATATGTTGATCTCTTCAATACCCCGAAGTTTTTGAATGGCCTTTTTCGCCGTTACGGCGCATGACGCGCAGGTCATTCCCTCTACTTTATAACAAGCCTGCTCAGCCCGAAGCGGAGGAACAACAACGAAAGCTCCAAGCCCAACCAATACCAGTGAAATCTCTTTCATAAATCATTGACCTCCATTTTATCTCCTTTGTCGTACAGGCTCATCCCCCTTGAGTGTGGGAAATGGTGGGCGATAGAGAACTCGAATCTCTGACCTCCACGATGTCAACGTGGCGCTCTA